>JAJRQS010000313.1 GCA_024280135.1 Bacteroidota bacterium
ATAATTTTTTTCTGGATACTCGGCAATTTCTCGATAGGCATTTCTACTCCTAAATCTCCTCTGGCTATCATGATACCATTCGAGGCTTTGATGATTTTTTTGATCCGCTTAACCGCTTGTGGTTTTTCAATCTTTGCCATCAATTTTGCTGGATGACCTGCTTCATCTACATATTTTCTTAAGGCATGCATATCTGCGGCCTTTCGGACAAATGATAAGGCTATCCAATTTACTGGCTGCGTCAAAATATATTTTAAATCTATTAAGTCTTTTTCCGTAAGGGCTGGAAGACTTACATCAGTATCTGGTAAATTCACCCCTTTATTGGATTTTAAAAGAATCCCGTGAACCACTATCAACTTCACTTCATCTACTCCGTTAGTCTCTAAGACCTTCAATACAATATTACCATCATCTAACAATACTCTATCTCCTGCCTCAACATCCAATGCAAATCTATCATAACTCATATAAATTCTCTCAGCATTACCGATACACTTAGTATTGGTAAAAGTCAAAACCATCCCAGGCGTTAGTTTTAAACCCTCCCCTTCCATTTCGCCTACTCGAAGCTTAGGGCCTTGCAAATCTGCCAAAATCCCAACATGAAGATTATTTTCTTCATTCACCCGCTGAATAATCTTAATGATCTCAGTCTTATCCTCATGTTTACCATGAGAAAAATTCAATCTAAAGACATCTACCCCTGCAGCAACTAGTGCTTTTATTGTTTTATAAGTTGAAGAAGCAGGACCCAAAGTGGATACTATTTTTGTCTTTTGCTTAATGTCAATTTTCATTTGTTCATTTTCATTTTTAGAAGCTCAAAGGTAGTCAAAACAACCACATTAAGTAAATACTACATCTATATCTGTATAAAACAGACCAATTTAGGCATTATCTGTCTAGAATTCCTTGCGGCAAAAAAAAAAATTATATCCTAAAAACCTAATAACCAGCTTATTAGGTCCATCTGTTAACATAATCATAAATAAAAATATGTCAAAACCTTTGGTCAGAAGAGGCGTTTAGCCTTTCTTTGCAAAAGAATTTAATAACAAAATACAAAAAAATGTCTAACATCACTGAAAAAGTGCGCGCAATCATCGTTGACCGTTTAGGGGTAGATGAAGCCGACGTTACTACAGAAGCTAACTTCATAAATGATTTAGGAGCAGATTCGCTTGACACAGTCGAACTAATCATGGAATTAGAAAAGGAATTTGATATCCAAATACCTGACGAAGAAGCGGAAAAAATCCAAACGGTAAGCGATGCTATCGCTTATGTTGAAAAGGCTGTCGCATAGTCATCTATGTAAATCCTTTACAGCGGGAAAGCTTGACTTTCCCGCTGTTTTTTTTGCCCGCCTCATTCATCTGACCCCCATTTTTTGGTCACTGAACATAGATTTATTGTAATATATATATAGCATCTCATTTATCTGCTGTATATTTGATTTTCAATCTTTAAGCACTATTTGATGAAAAGAGTTGTCATTACAGGATTAGGCGCTTTAACGCCTATTGGAAATAATATAAAAGATTACCGCCAATCTTTAGAAGATGGGATAAGCGGAGCAGCACCTATAACTCTTTTTGATGCTGCCAAATTCAAAACACAGTTTGCCTGCGAGGTTAAAGATTTTGATCCTACTGAATTTCTGAATAGAAAAGAAGCCCGTAAGATGGATCGCTTTTCACAATTAGCCATGGTTGCTGCTGAACAAGCCTATCTTGATGCGAACTTTGACCCTGAATTAATCGACCTGGACAAAGCAGGTGTAATATGGGGTGCAGGTATAGGTGGATTGACTTTTCTTCAAGAGAATATTATCGCTTTTGCAAAAGGCGATGGAACACCCCGTTACAACCCTTTTATGATTCCTAAAATGATTCCGGATATTGCAGCAGGGTTAATATCTATCAAATACGGTTTCCGTGGCCCAAATTATGCGACTGTTTCAGCTTGTGCGAGTGCTTCACATGCCATGGTGAATAGTTTTGACTTAATACGATTAGGTAAAGCTACTATCATGATTACCGGTGGCTCTGAAGCGGCTATATGTGAAACAGGAATCGGCGGTTTTAATGCCATGAAGGCGCTTTCGCAAAGAAATGACGACCCCGCTACGGCTTCCAGACCCTTTGATGTAACTAGAGATGGTTTTGTATTAGGGGAAGGAGCTGGAGCACTTATTTTTGAAGAGTACGAACATGCCAAAGCAAGAGGAGCGAAAATCTATGCAGAAGTAATTGGTGGGGCCGCTACGGCAGATGCACACCACATCACCGCTCCACACCCTGAAGGCTTAGGTGCCCGAAATGTCATGAAATTTGCCATGGACGATGCCAATATCGGAATCGAAGACGTAGATTACATAAATGTTCATGGTACCTCTACTCCACTTGGTGATATTGCTGAAACAAAAGCGATTAAGGAACTTTTTGGCGACCATGCGTATAAACTAAACATCAGCTCCACAAAATCTATGACTGGACACCTCTTGGGTGCTGCTGGAGCAGTTGAAGCGATTGCTTGTATCATAGCCATCAACCATGACTTTGTCCCACCGACCATCAACCATACCACAGAAGACCCCAATATTGATTCAAAATTAAATTTGACCTTCAATAAGGCAGAGCATCGCCCCGTGAATGTCACACTCAATAATACTTTTGGTTTTGGTGGACACAATGCGTCCATCATTTTTAGAAAAATGTAAACTTTGGTTTGTTTAAATTAATTCATAAGGTATATAATTTCTATTTTTCCAAAGAGAAAT
>JAJRQS010000314.1 GCA_024280135.1 Bacteroidota bacterium
ATTAAAATCGGAGGAGAATGAAGTTTATCAGCAATAGCGGCAAAAGATACGGAGATGCGTTTTGCCGTTTAGGAAATCGAATAGAATTTACATCTAAGATTAAGCTTTGCATAATCAAGAGCTAAGCAGTAGGCGCAACACAAAGGAAGTCCGCTGCATATCGCGGAGCCGTTATTGGGTAGATTTTTACTGTTTTGATTAGGATCGATTGAATGTTGAACAATTGAACAAAAACAATATCCACTTACACATCAATATTAGCATATTGTGCATTCTCTTCGATAAAGGATCGACGCGGCGGTACTTCCTCACCCATTAGCATAGTGAAGGTTCTATCTGCTTCAATACTATCGACTATCGTTACACGCTTCAAGATACGGGTAGCGGGATCCATGGTCGTTTCCCAGAGTTGCTCAGCGTTCATTTCACCCAAACCTTTATATCGTTGGATTTTGACACTATCCTCTTTTCCCTTACCTAATCTTTCTGTAGCTTCTGCACGTTCTTCTTCATTCCAACAATATTGAAATTGCTTGCCTTTAGAAACACGGTACAATGGCGGTGCAGCAATATACAAGTATCCATTTTCAATCAAGGGCTTCATATATCTAAAGAAGAAGGTTAATAATAAGGTTTCAATGTGGCTACCATCGACATCCGCATCACACATAATGATGGTTTTGTGGTAACGCAATTTTTCTGTATTTAAAATACGTTGCCCATCTTTTTCTTCTATGCTGACTCCAAGTGCGGTAAACATATTTTTTATTTCTTCATTTTCGTAGATTCTATGCTCCATGGCTTTCTCTACGTTCAGGATTTTTCCCCGCAAGGGCATAATCGCCTGAAACATTCTGTCCCGACCTTGCTTGGCGGTACCTCCTGCTGAATCACCCTCTACAAGGTATATTTCGCACTCTTCTGCATTCTTTGATGAGCAATCCGATAACTTTCCAGGCAGTCCGCTACCTGTTAATATGTTTTTTCGTTGTACAAGTTCTCGTGCCTTTCGAGCGGCATGGCGAGCCGTAGCTGCTAGAATAACCTTGTCAAAAATTCTTTTTGCTTCGTCTTTATTCTCTTCTAAGTAATATTGCAATGCTTGCGCTACAGCTCTGGAGACAATACCCACTACTTCGGAGTTACCTAATTCTTCTTTGGTTTGCCCTTTAAATTGTGGATCAGGTACTTTTACAGAAATAATAGCTGTCAAGCCCTCTGCAAAATCTTCTCCTGATACCTTGAATTTTAGTTTTTTGAAATAACCATTGTCTTCTCCATAGTTCTTAAAGACCCGAGTCAACGCACGACGAAAACCATTAACGTGTGTTCCGCCTTTTCGAGTATTAATGTTATTGACGTATGAATGAAAATTTTCGGTATAAGCCGAAGTGTATTCCATCGCAATCTCTATCTCAACATTGTCTTCTTTTCCCTTAATGTGGATAGGCTTGGATGTCAAAACCGTTTTGTTCTCATCTAAGTATGCCACAAATTCACTCAATCCACCTTCAGAGAAAAACTCTTCACACTTTGGCTTGCCATCTACAATAGTCCGCTCATCCGTAATTGAAATACGCAAACCACTATTCAAAAACGATTGTTCTCTTAATCTTAGCGCCAGCACCTCATATTGAAACTCATTGGTTTCCATGATGGTCATATCGGGTTGAAAGGTAACTTTAGTCCCGGTCTTATCAGAAGTGCCAATTTCCTTTACGGGATATAATGGTTTTCCTTCGCTGTATTCTTGCTGAAAAACTTTACCTTCTCTTTGGACTTCTACCGAAAGGTGACTCGAAAGGGCGTTTACACCACTCACCCCAACCCCGTGCAATCCTCCGCTTACTTTATATGTATCTTTATCAAACTTACCTCCGGCATGCAATACGGTCATTACAACCTCCAAAGCAGACTTTTGTAGCTTTTCATGCCATCCAGTCGGAATCCCACGTCCGTCATCAGCTACAGACAATGAATTATCTTTGTGGATAACAATATCAATCTTACTACAATGACCAGCTAAATGCTCATCAATCGAGTTGTCAACTACTTCATAAACTAAGTGGTGTAGGCCATCTATATCCGTCGTACCGATATACATACCTGGCCGTAATCTTACGGCCTCTAGACCTTCAAGTGCTGTGATATTACTAGCACTATACTGTTGTTTTTTCTCTTCTTTTGACATATGTTCCTTTTTGTAGGGGTCTTTGATTTCATCCCAATAAAATTATAGACGAACCAACTGCGAAGATACGAAAATAATGGAAAACATAGGTGCTTTCTTGTAAAAAAATTACCGTATAAAACAAGTAGTTTTATACGGTAAAGGGAAGGTCGTTAATGCCAACTTTGATTATTTGTCATCTAGTTACTAATCTAGTCCTTTTTAGGGCGATCTGTACGCTTATTACGATTAGATTGATTGCGATTGGAGTTGCGGTTATTTCTATTACCGCCAGACTGATTTCTATTATTTCTGTTGCCAGAACGCCTTCTATCATCGGAGCGACGTTCTTCTTTGATATTTGCCACATGATCTGGAAGCGGCGTAAAATCAAAACGTTTCTCAATCAGTTTTTCAATTTGAGTAAACTTCTGAAAGTCATTTCGAGTCACTAGCGTTACCGCCAGTCCTTTGGTCTCAGCTCTAGCTGTCCGTCCGATTCTATGCACATAGCTTTCGGCATCATTGGGCACATCATAATTGACTACCAGGTCAATCTCTTTGATGTCTATTCCTCTAGCCAATACATCCGTGGCGACTACGATACGGGTCTTCATGGAGCGAAAACGGTTAACCACAGCTTCTCTTTCTGTCTGCTCCAAATTAGAAGAAACCCCTTCTACTTGGTGTCCTTTTCGGCGTAAGCCCCGTACAATTTCACTTACTTTCTTCTTGGTAGAAGAAAAAACGATAATCCTTCTAAAACCAGGGTTTTGCTTGATTATATGGTCAATTAACGGTGCTTTTTGGCTCTCATTGGTTTTGTAAATGGCTTGTGTAACGCCTTCTGCTGGCTTCGACAAGGCAATTGAAATCAAAAAAGGATCATTCAAGATTTCTTGCGAAAGTTTTTTGATTTTCGGTGGCATTGTTGCACTAAATAGGAGTGTCTGCCTAGATTTTGGCGTATGCTTTATAATCCGAATGATGTCGTCATAAAAACCAATATCCAACATCCTATCCGCTTCATCCAAGATCACGTGTTTCACATTCCCAAATTCTACATACCCCAACTTCAAGTGAGAAAGCAACTTCCCTGGAGTAGCGACAATGATATCTGCTCCCTGTGTCAATGCCTTTTTTTCTTGCGTAAAATCGCTACCACCACTGCCTCCATAGATCGCAATCGAATTAATATCTGTAAAATAGGTGAAAGCTTGAATCTGGTTATCTATCTGGATCGCTAGCTCTCTAGTAGGTGCCAAAACCAACGTATTGACCGTACCATCATGGTGCTGTGTCAACTTATGCAAAATTGGCAGTATAAAAGCGGCTGTCTTACCCGTACCTGTCTGTGCTGCAGCTATAATGTCTTTACCTTGAAGTATTTGAGGAATCGCCTGTTGTTGAATGGGGGTGGCTTCTACAAAACCCATATACCCAATGGCTTCTAAAATGCCTTCGTCTAGGCCAAATGTTGTAAATTTCATATCTTGATTTAATATACCACAAAGAAACGAATAATAATTGGAATGGGTTGCACTTATGTGCGCTTTGCGCGTTTATGTGCGCTTTGCGCGTTTATGTGCACTTCGTGCGTTTATGTGCGCTTTGCGCGTTTATGTGCACTTTGCGCGTTTATGTGCACTTCGTGCGTTTATGTGCGCTTTGCGCGTTTATGTGCGCTTTGCGCGTTTATGTGCACTTCGTGCGTTTATGTGCGCTTTGCGCGTTTATGTGCACTTTGACTCGTCCTAAAATAAGTTTACAGTTTTTATAATTAATCCTGCAATAAGTTTACAGTTTGATTTACGTCCTGTTCTTGCTTTGCAATATTACTATTTTTCTTATAATAATTCTTCCA
>JAJRQS010000010.1 GCA_024280135.1 Bacteroidota bacterium
ATGAAATACTAGAAATACTAATTCCTTTTCTAAGTGCAAATGATACGTAAAACATCCATTCACAAAATAAAAAAGGACTATCTCTTTCGAGATAACCCTTTTTTAATATTAAAAATTCTTTCAACATTAATATCTATAATGCTCTGGCTTGTATGGACCTTCTTTCGGCACATCTATGTAGGCAGCTTGCTCGTCAGACAATTCTTCTAACACCACACCAATTTTTGCCAAATGCAATCTTGCTACTTCTTCATCTAAGTGCTTAGGAAGCATGTACACTTCATTTTTATACTTGTCTGTATTGTTCCAAAGTTCCAATTGCGCAAGCGTCTGATTCGTGAAAGAGTTCGACATCACAAATGAAGGGTGGCCCGTTGCACAACCCAAATTCACCAAACGACCTTCAGCCAATACGATGATATCTCTATCACCAATCGTGTACATATCCACTTGTGGCTTAATCGTATTCTTGGTGTCTCCGTAGTGCTCATTCAACCAAGCCATATCGATTTCATTATCAAAGTGTCCGATATTACAAACAATAGCTTTATCTTTCAACTTCATAAAGTGCTTACCAGAAACGATGTTAAAGTTACCTGTTGCAGTCACGACGATATCCGCTCGGTCAATCAGGTTATCCAAAGTATTCACTTCAAATCCGTCCATTGCCGCTTGCAAAGCACATATTGGGTCAATCTCTGTAATCAAAACCCGAGCACCTGCTCCACGCAATGAAGCCGCAGAACCTTTACCCACATCGCCATATCCACAGACAACTGCTACTTTGCCTGCCATCATCACATCAGTAGCCCGACGAATCGCATCTACGAGTGACTCTTTACAGCCGTATTTGTTATCAAATTTGGACTTCGTAACCGAGTCATTCACATTGATAGCCGGAATCGGAAGCGTACCATTCTTTACTCTATCATAGAGTCGGTGTACACCAGTCGTTGTTTCTTCACTTAATCCTTTAATATCTTTCGTCAAATGCGGAAACTTATCCAACACCATATTCGTCAAATCACCACCATCATCTAAGATAAGGTTAAGTGACTTTCCGTCTTTGAATGCATCAATTGTCTGTTCGATACACCAGTCAAACTCTTCTTCATTCATTCCTTTCCATGCATACACCGGAACACCTGCTGCGGCAATGGCTGCTGCGGCATGGTCTTGCGTCGAAAAGATGTTGCAAGAAGACCAAGTGACATCAGCCCCTAAGGCAACCAATGTTTCAATCAAGACCGCTGTTTGGATAGTCATGTGTAAACAGCCTGCAATTCTAGCACCTTTAAGTGGTTTGGATTCTCCATACCGCTCTCTCAAAGCCATTAGACCTGGCATTTCAGCTTCCGCTAAAGTAATTTCTTTCCGACCCCAATCGGCTAGGCTGATATCTGCTACCTTGTAGGGAAGCTTTTCTGTAATTGTTGACATAAATTGTATTTTTGAAATTAGACTGCAAAGATAATGGATATTTGCGATATATGCAGTAGGAGCGTTGCGGTAATCCTACCATATCCAAAAATATCCATATCTTGCCGCTCTAAAACAAAACATGAGTATAGAATCTACCCTAATTTCAAGAAGTGCATCCCAATGCGAATTATGTGCATCGCCAAGTAACCTTAGTGTCTATGTTGTTCAGCCAAAGCGTAATGATAATGCTGATGACCAAGCCTATCTATGTTCTGTCTGCATTGATCAGATTGAAAATACGGACAAAATGGAGTCTAATCATTGGCGTTGTCTAAATACCAGTATGTGGAGTGAAGTGCCTGCTGTGCAAGTATTAGCTTGGCGGCTGCTAGACAAACTCAAGGGAGAAGGTTGGCCCCAAGAATTATTAGACATGTTGTTTTTAGAGGATGAAACAATGGAATGGGCACAAGCACTATCCAACCAAGTCACACATGTGGATGCAAATGGTGCCGTACTCAGTGCTGGAGATACTGTAGTCCTAATCCAAGACCTTAAAGTGAAAGGGGCTAATTTTACGGCCAAAAGAGGAACAGCCGTCAGAAGGATCTCTTTAGTTCAGGACAACCCAGAACACATAGAGGGCAAGGTAGATGGACAGCGAATTGTCATCCTTACTAAGTTTGTTAAGAAGAAATAGAGTACGACTACTTGTTGTAGTATTGACTTAATTCTCAACCGCTTATAGAAAGGCAATTGAGCTGATTTATTTTATGTTTTGAGACATTGATAATTTACCAACAAATCAACGCTCATTCTTGATTATTTACGTATATTTGCCCGCAAGGGAGGCGCGAATTATCATGACTAAGCACACAAAACTACGTCTTTCTATTTTTTAAAACGGAAGCTTAAATGTTCATAGACGTTTGTCTATGTTTTTTTGTGTGGGCTTCAATAAAAATTGGATATGGATATTAAGACATTAACGCTACTAATCCCTGTCATGGGGGTCGTTGGTTTACTTTTTACTTTTTGGAAATCGGCTTGGGTCAAGAAACAAGAAGAAGGAACAGGTAAGATGGTGGAGATTGGAAAGGCTATCGCGGATGGTGCTATGGCTTTTTTAAAGGCTGAGTATAAAGTGCTAGCTATATTTGTTGTTGCTGTTGCTTTATTATTGGGCTATAGTGGATATGTGAGTGAAGATTCTTCACCCATGATTATGATTTCTTTTGTATTGGGCGCTATCAGCTCCGGACTCGCTGGGTTCATCGGCATGAAAGCAGCAACCAAAGCCAATACACGAACGACACATGCCGCTAGAACGAGCCTAGGCAAAGCGCTCGAAGTTGCTTTTGCTGGAGGAGCCGTTATGGGACTGGGCGTTGTTGGGTTAGGTATTTTAGGGCTAGGTTCATTATTCTTATTCTATAGCAATATGGGTTGGGACATCGACAAGGTGTTGACTGTTATTACTGGATTCTCATTTGGAGCTTCCTCTATTGCCTTGTTTGCTCGTGTAGCGGGTGGTATTTATACCAAAGCGGCCGATGTAGGAGCCGATTTAGTTGGAAAAGTAGAAGCAGGTATTCCAGAAGATCACCCATTAAATCCCGCAACTATTGCAGATAATGTAGGGGACAATGTAGGTGACGTTGCAGGAATGGGCGCAGATTTATTTGAATCATTTGTGGGTTCTATTGTAGGTACAATGGTAATAGGTGCGGCCTTTATTGGTTTAAGTGAATATACAGGTGACACACGATTCGGCGGATTAAATGCTGTTTTGTTGCCAATGGCTTTAGCCGCTGTGGGTATTCTTACCTCCATCATCGGCACTTTTTTCGTAAAAGTAAAAGATGGCGGAGATCCTCAAAAAGCTTTAAACATGGGTGAGATTGTTGCTGGACTATTGATGTTGGTGGCAACCTATTTAATCACACAAAACATGCTTCCGGCTAGTTGGACTTTAGAAGGTGTTGACTATACCTCTATGGGTGTATTTATTGCGGTTATCATTGGATTAGCTGCTGGTTTTGGTATTGGCTACATCACTGAATACTATACGGGTACGGGCACTAAGCCTGTAAAAGAAATTGTGGACAATTCCGTTACCGGTGCTGCTACCAATATCATTGCAGGATTATCCGTAGGAATGAAATCCACCGTAATTCCAATCATCATTTTAGCTGTGGCGATTATGGGCGCAAATTGGGCAGCCGGGCTTTATGGTATTGCGATTGCGGCAGTCGGTATGTTGTCTAACACAGGCATTCAACTTGCCGTGGATGCTTATGGGCCTATTTCAGATAATGCAGGGGGTATTGCAGAAATGGCAAACCTACCCAAGGAAGTTCGCCAGCGTACAGACAAATTAGATGCTGTGGGCAATACTACAGCTGCCATCGGTAAAGGGTTTGCGATAGGGTCTGCTGCTTTGACAGCTTTGGCATTATTTGCGGCTTTTATGATGACAGCGGGTATTACCTCCATTGATATTGCCAACCCTACCGTAATGGCAGGCTTGTTTTTGGGTGGTATGTTGCCTTTCTATTTCTCTGCTTTAGCGATGAGTGCCGTCGGAAAGGCTGCGATGGATATGATCAAGGAAGTAAGAAGGCAATTTAATACGATTCCAGAATTAAAAGCGGCCTTGGAAGTAATGAAGCGAAACGAAGGAAAAGAAGAAAGTGAATGGTCTGATGCTGATAAAAAGATTTTTGATGCTGCCGATGGCAAAGCTGAACATAGTAAGTGTATTGAGATTTCGACCAAAGCTTCCATTAGAGAGATGGTTGTGCCTGGTTTAGTAGCGATCTTGAGTCCCGTGATTATTGGATTTACAGGGGGGGCAGAGATGCTTGGAGGTCTATTAGCCGGTGTTACCGTAACAGGTGTACTGATGGCCATCTTCCAATCTAATGCTGGTGGAGCATGGGACAATGCAAAGAAGATGTTTGAAGATGGTGTTGAGATTGATGGCACGATGCATTACAAAGGTTCAGATACACATAAAGCGGCTGTTGTTGGAGATACCGTGGGAGATCCTTTCAAAGACACATCTGGTCCTTCTTTAAATATTTTATTGAAGTTAATGTCCGTAGTGGCATTGGTGATTGCACCTTTTATTCCTTAATTTATTTTGACTTGCGTAAAAAGGCAACAAGGTTTCGACTTTGTTGCCTTTTTTGATCTACATCAGGCTCGTCGCTGTCCAGGTAAGCTAGGCATTTGTCCTCCGGCATAATTATCCGGTGTATTGTATTTTTTACGCAAGTAAAGGCCTACAAAAGCGCCAAAAATAAAACCTCCGATATGTGCGAACCACGCTACACCTCCATTCGCTCCATTTCCTAAAGAGCCAAAACCATTGAATAATTGCTGACCAATCCAAATGCCCAAAAAGGCAATGGCAGGCCATTTGAATGTACGCATAAACATGACAAAGAGTAATTTGATTTTGGAGCTGGGAAACATCACGATATAAGCGCCTAATACGGCTGCGATGGCTCCACTTGCCCCTACGGTAGGAATAACACTGTTTACATCTGTCATTGTATGCCCAATAGTAGCCGCCAAGCCACCTAAAAGATAGAAAATCGCAAAATGGATATTTCCGATGACGGCTTCAATGTTGTCTGCAAAAACCCACAAAAATGCCATATTGCCAATCAAATGCATCCAACCGCCATGCATAAACATAGACGAAAGAATGGTCATATAATTTGAACCATGCGAGATGTTATTTGGGATTGCACCGAATTCTTGCACGAAGATATTACCGGCTTCGGGGCCTAGAGAAAATTGGTACAAAAAGACCAATACATTTAAGGCAATGAAAGTATAAGAAAAAAGGGGCTTGTGCCCTCCTTGTATTTGATCGTCACCAATTGGAAATAGCATATTCTAAGTTTTTATTTTCAAAGGTATCATTTTTTATTAAACTTGTACACGTGCTATGAAAAGCAACAATGGTAAAACCAGGTTTTTTTGCCACGAATGCAAGAATTTTTTTTTGCACCCACCTTAAAACCCTAAAACCCTAACACCACTACACCTTTTTTTCAGTTCCTCATCTCCTCGGTTTATAACCAAACAAAATGATTTTCCTATCTTTACAGCAAAAAGACAATATGAATCGCTTTTCTATTTTGATCCTTCTTCTATCTTGTTCATTTTTTGCGCAAGCTCAAAACAAATACTTTCAGCAAACCGTCAATTATAAAATTGAAGTGAGCTTGGATGATGTCAACCATACCCTCACAGGAAATATTGATATTGAATACACAAATAATGCGCCTTATGCTTTAGAATCTATTTATTTTCATCTATGGCCCAATGCGTATAGCAACAAAAATACGGCTTTCGCTAGACAAAAAATATTTCAACAAAGTGAAAAATTTTATTACGCCAAAGAAGCGGACATGGGTAACATCGGTGGTTTAGCATTTACTTCGGATAACCAAGCGCTAGACCTATCTTTCCCACAGAAAGATAATCCAGATATCGCCATCGTAAAACTCAATAAACCCTTACCTACTGGAGCGACTATCACCATCAGTACGCCATTCACGGTCAAAATACCTAGATCGTTTTCAAGGTTTGGACATGAACCTGGCAACAACCCTGAACATGAAGAGACCTACCAAATCACCCAATGGTATCCCAAACCCGCAGTACTAGACCGCTACGGATGGCATCCAATGCCCTATTTGGATCAAGGAGAATTCTATTCAGGATTTGGAAATTTTGATGTAACGATTAACTTGCCTAGTAATTATGTCGTGGGTGCCACAGGTCTCCTACAAACGGCTTCAGAGATTGAGTTTCTAAATAAACAAGTTGAACTAACCCAACAATTGAAACAAACCAAGAAAAAGAAATCACTTCTTGATGCTGTTGAAACATATACTGATATTAAGTCAATCAGAGACCAAATGAAAGCCAGAACTGGCCGTAAAACAATCCAATACACCGCCAAGAAAGTACATGATTTTGCTTGGTTTGCAGACCAAAACTTCCTTGTTGGCAAAAGCAAAGTCAGTTTGGCTTCTGGAAAAGAAGTGACTACTTGGGCAATGTGGCCAATGGAAGGTTGGGCTAAGGGCTGGGGACTCGCAACTACTTTTTTAAATAGATCCGTCAAGTTTTATTCTGAACATGTAGGTGAGTATCCTTACCCACAAGCTACAGCCGTGATGAGCGCACTCAGCGCAGGTGCAGGCATGGAATATCCAATGATCACGGTGATCGGAAATGAAAGTGGAAGAGGATTAGATAATGTCATCACCCACGAAGTTGGGCATAATTGGTTCTATGGAATCTTAGCCTCTAATGAACGGAGCTTCTCATGGATGGATGAAGGGATGAATTCTTACTATGAACAACGCTACATGAACAAGTACTATCCACCATCTTCAATTAATGAGAATCGTTTACTTTATGTTATCAAATCTAGGCTGCATGAAGACCAGTCTCCTAGCTACCCTGTAACCGAAATGAGCAGTATTAATTACGGATTGTCGGCTTACGCAAAACCAGCAATTGCCCTTGAAATGTTAGAAAACTTAGTGGGTACTGATGCCTTTGACAAAACGATGAAAGAATATTACGACACTTGGAAATTCAAACACCCCAATCCAAATGATTTTAAAAATATCTGGGAAAAGAGCACTAACAAAAATTTAGATTGGTTTTTTAATGGTGTAGTGGGTTCAACAAAACAAATGGATTATAAAATACAAAAAGTCACCTCATCAGAAAATAAATCAATCGTTCATGTTGAAAATATGGGCGAATTAAAAGGTCCTCTACTCCTCTACGGGCTAGATGGTGACAACGAAGTTATGGATTCAATAATAATCGATGGATTTGTCGGTGCCCAAGTAATCGAATTACCCAAAAATAATTATGCTAAGATTCAAATTGATCCTTATCGAAAAACACTTGATGTCAATGCAAAAAACAATAGCTCTTTTCGTACTCCCACAAAATTAAAATTTGGGTTTGGAATGAATAATAATAAAAAATATCATTTTTGGATACCTTCTTATGGTTGGAACAAATATGATAAAAGTATGCTTGGGTTTACTTTCTACAACGAAGGACAATTGACCCAAAAATTGTATTACGAAGTCACGCCCATGTATTCATTTGGCACTAAGACTTTAGTGGGTAAAGGTCTCCTAGAATATCCCATTTACCCGAAAGGATTTTTTCATAAAATACTACCGAGTATTTCTTTCAAACGTTTTTCTTATTTTCAAAATGAAAAATTCGACTATCAACAAACTTATTCAAGGGTTGCTCCTAGTATTCGCTTTTACTTACCTAGAAAAAAAGACAATCAAGATGAACGGTATTTTGGTCTAAGACATGAAATTATTCAAACAGAAGTTCCTGTTTTTGAAACTGGAAGTTTTAAAAACCTAAACAAACAACTCAACCAATATAGCCAATTATTTTTCAGCGGAAAGCATAAAAACCTCTTGCGTGGTATTTCTTATTTTGCAGGTTTAGAATATGCACAATACCAAAACTACAACCCCCAATCCGTTCAGTATCTTAAAGCAGATATCAAGTCTAGATACGATTACTACTATCGTCCAAACAAATCTATCTCGATTGGTATTCAAGGGCAATATTTCTTAAAAAATGACAAACGTTATTCTAATAATTTTAATGATGGTATTACACTAGGTAGTTTGAGTGCCATCCAAACGGGTAGAGATGACTACGCCTTCAGAAATCTTTATTTAGGCAGAAATGAGCAGGAAGGTTTCTTATCCCAACAAATGACTGATAATGCTTTTTTTGGGCTCAAAACGCCCGTTTTAAATAGTTCGATTGGACGTTCAAATGATTGGATGACAAGTATTAACTTCTTAGTATGTGCACCTATAAAACTACCTAGTTTCATAAACCTCAATGGTTATTTTGATGCTATCTTTTATGGAGCACCTACTTTTGGGGAGGAAACAAAATTAGGTAAACTCTATTCTGGAGGTCTTCAATTAGACTTAAAATTCGTTAAAATTAATTTCCCGCTCTTTAACGATCAAGACCTTAATAATCTTCTGAAGCAACGCAACAAAGGCAATTATTTTGGACGAATTTCCTATCAGATATCTTTGGACATGCTGTCGCCCAAAAAGATTCAAAAAAGCATTCTCAATCAGATGAACAAATAATGACTATACTTCCTGACATTTTTGTCTTTTCCGAAAGGATACTCGCTGGAGATCGAGTCGCATTGGGCAAGGCTATCACTTATGTCGAAAGCAGTTTGCCTGTACATCAAGCATTCATCCACGAAGTATTAAATACAATAATGCCTCATACTGGCAAAGGCATACGTATTGGGATTACGGGTAGTCC
>JAJRQS010000315.1 GCA_024280135.1 Bacteroidota bacterium
CGTAATTTTGAATTTGTCTAAATAAGGAATATGTTTCGATGGCTTTTGGCATTGTTGGGAGAAGAAAAACCAGTACGCACCGTATTGGGTTTTACCGATCAGCATATTGCCTCCAAGTTATTATCCATCGGCATCTTACCGGGCAGCCAACTACAAATCATTCGTAAAGCACCTGGAGGAGTTGTCTATTACCTTAAAGTAGATGGCGTCTCTATTGCCTTGCGGCAAAATGAACTCCAAGCTATTATCCTAAAGCAAATACATGAGTGAGTCTATTGTGTATTTAGCTGGTAATCCTAATTCTGGGAAAACCACGGTCTTCAATGTTTTGACAGGACTTCATCAAAAGACGGGTAATTTCCCAGGTGTGACTGTGGAACGGAAAGTGGGACAATTAAAATTACCCAACGGTCAAAATATTAAACTGATCGATTTGCCTGGTGCGTATAGTTTTTATCCAACTTCGCTAGACGAACGAGTCGTCGTTCAAAACTTTGTCGCTACCTCTAATCAATACAAAACGAAACAAATATCTCTAAGCAGTTCTCCCGAACAAACAATTAAAAATGTGCTTTATGTCGCAGACATGATGCATCTCGAAAAACACTTACTACTACTCCAGCAAATATTAGACACGGGCGCAAAAGCGGTTTTAGCTTTAAACATGTATGACCAAGCGCAGCGACATGGCATAGACGTGGACGTAGCTGTACTGCAAAAGAAATTAAAAATACCCGTCCTTAAAATAAGTGCGCGTGATAAAACAGGTATAGATGAATTAAAAAAACATCTTTCTGAAATGCTAAACGAGCCACTCCCTAGCAATCCATCGAGCTATTCAATCCCCAAAGAAACGGTAAAAAGAATTAGTCATATTAAAAATTTATTTCCAGCTGCTAATGACTACCAACTCAACCTTCTACTCCATCATTATAAGTGGCTACCCACATTAAGTGCTGAAGAAAAATCCACTATTGCGCAAGCAGCTGATGGGTATGACAGCCTGAAAGGACAGATAGATGAAACGATGGTGCGCTATGATTTCCTCCTACCGACTATCAAAAAAAGTGTTCAAAAAGAAAAAGGATCTGACATTCTTTTTTCTGACAAGATTGATGCGATCTTAACCCACAAATGGATAGGACCCATCATCTTTTTTGCCATTATTTTCTTTGTTTTTCAAGCGATCTATACTTGGTCTGGTTACCCAATGGATTTAATTGATGGCTGGTTTGCTAGCTTAAATGCTTACGTAAAATCGGTTGTTCCTAGCGGCTGGGTTCAAAGTTTATTGACAGATGGCATCATCGCTGGACTCGGTGGTATTATTATTTTTATCCCACAGATCGCCATCTTGTTTTTCTTGATAGGCCTATTAGAAGAGGTCGGCTATATGGCTCGGGCGGTTTATTTATTTGACCGAATCATGCAACGGTTTGGGTTGAGTGGGCGAAGTATCGTTGCACTGATATCTAGTGGAGCTTGTGCCATCCCTGCTATTATGACGACGCGGACTATTAGCAATTGGAATGAAAGATTAATTACCATTTTGACAGCCCCATTCATTAGTTGTTCTGCTCGGTTGCCCGTATATGTCTTGCTGGTTGGGATTGCCGTTCCTGACAAATCTTTTTTGGGTTTCAATCTTCAGGGCTGGGCTTTTACGGGTTTGTATCTATTGGGGATAGTCGCGGCATTGGGCAGTAGCTTTATATTGAAATATTTTATCAAAACGGATCAGCGGAGTTTTTTGGCTATGGAAATGCCATCCTACCGCTTCCCTGTATGGCGCAACATCTTTTTAAATATCTGGGAAAAAACAGGTGCTTTTGTGATAGGAGCAGGCAAAATAATCATGGTTATTTCTGTCATCATCTGGGCCATGTCTAGTTATGGTCCTGGCGACAGCATGACAATGGCTGAAAAATCTGCTACGGAATTTGCCCAAGCAAACAAAATGCCTGCCCCTGAAACAACCAACTTAATCGCCTCCTATCGGTTGGAATCTTCCTATGCGGGACGTGTCGGAAAATTCATCGAGCCATCTATCAAACCACTAGGCTATGATTGGAAAATCGGCATCGCTTTATTGACTTCATTCGCTGCACGAGAAGTCTTTGTAGGCACGATGTCCACCATTTATAGTCTAGGCGAAGATGCGGATGAAACAACGCTCCGACACAAAATCGCCAACTACCGCAACGCCGAAGGCAATCTTGTCTTTACCACGGCTACTTCTTTTTCGCTTTTAGTCTTTTATGTGTTTGCGATGCAATGTATGAGTACCTTGGCGGTGGTTAAACGAGAAACCAATAGTTGGAAATGGCCTATTTTACAGTTTGTATTTATGACAACCTTGGCATACTTGGCTGCCTTGTTGGTGTATCAGGTGATGGCTTAGGATGAGGGATGGCGCCACTGGGTGAGGGCACTGGAGGAGAAAGGCACACAGATGACGCAGATATACAGATTTGGACGAAACATGGATGTATATACCCACACAAGCTGACTTTCGGTAACTATTTTCACCTGTCAGCAATATATTTTTATGGTCACATTCTCTTATATAATAGGAATAATTGCAGCATAAACCTAACCTTTGGATGACTTTCGCAAAAGTCAACCAAAACATATCCTTTTTATTCTCATCTTTGAAATATAAGATGAAAACACTTACAACTAATTTCTAATCAAACTCTTAGGACTCCTTTTTACATAAAAAATTCTCTGTATCTAAACCCGTATTATGAAATCAATGACGACAATACTATTATTATTCTTTTTTAGCCAATGTATTGGACAATCTATGAAACCCCAAAATAAAAGAACAATACAATATGGGGCTTATACAAACATACAGATAACCCTAGATCATAAACCCTATCTGCACAAAAAAGATTTCAACTATGGCTTCTCTCTTACAAGAAGACTAACTTCTAATTTGAATCTAAAACATCAATTAGGTTTTACGTTTTTCAGAAAGGGGATGAAATATAAACACGTCAAAAACATTACCAATATCTACCATACAGAGGAATATTCTACATCATTCTTTTTTAATCTTTTTCACACTGAGACAAACAATCTCATTTCTGGAAAACCGATTGATGACTGGCTCGGTGCCTATATACCCTTATATTACATTTCATACGGCCAAATGTATTTGACTAAAGGGTCTCCAAAAAAGATTACTTTCCATGCAGGATTGGGTTGGGAAGCTTTGTACCTATATGGCTTACGCCTAGAAGCAAATAGCCATAAGCGCTACCTTGGGGAACATAGATACAAAACAATTGAAAAAATTGACGTTAGGAAAAGTCCCAAATTGATATTCAACATACTTACAGAAATAAATTTAGAATTCAAACTAAAATCATATCGCGTAACAATTTCAGAAAAACTAGGCCTTAGTCTAAACAAAGTTAATACGAGAATAAGCAGTTCCCTAGACAAAAACTTTTCCATGAGGTTTGAAATCGGGGTCGCTAAGTATATCGGACAGTAGTGTGGATCTATTCAACCTCAACCTAAAAATTATTTGTATATGATGAACGTTGCGACCCAAAGTCGTTATACTATAATACACGGTTATCAATTTTTTCTTTTGGTCTCGGTTCCTCAACACTGATAATTGTCACTATCCATAGACAATAAAAACAACATAAAGTCCGTATCTTTACGCAGAAAATGGTCAGACTTCTTCTCTTAATGTTTATTGTTTTATTTTCCTTGCCTATTCAGGCACAAACCACCGTGTCCACTTTTCACAACATCAGTTTGTATTGGTCACCGGCAGGAGGCATATCAGACAAAAAAGTAATCGTACAATTTAAAAAAAATGACGAAAACGAATGGCATAGTGGCCTAGCTTTGCAATATAACCCAATTGCAAATTGCGGAATCAACCCCAAAACCAATGAGCGATATGACAAAGCAGATTACAGGGGTAGTATCGTCAATTTAGAACCTGGAACTACTTACGATATTCAATTGACGCTAGAGGGTACGAATACCTCTGCAACCATTCAAGCCAGCACTTGGAGTGAAAACTTCCCAGTTGCTCAAACGATCGTAGTAGCAAGCCAATCGGGACAATACAATATAGACCCAAGGGTCGGTAGTCCAAATGGTTATATTCTCATAGATGGTACGGGTTCCACCATAGATGTTAACAAACAAAATAACCTATGCATCAAAGTGAGAAATTCTGCTTATGTCATCATAAGAGGGTTTACCCTCAAAGGAGCTAAAAAAAATGCCATCCAATTATTCGATAGCCACCACATCATTGTTGAAGATTGTGATATTAGTGATTGGGGAGAAGAAGATGTCCCAGGCAGTGGATTTGGGGTCAATTATCAAGCGGCAATTTACGGCCCCTCTTATCATCTAGACAATTACAAACAGAATATACATAATATTATTGTTCAAAGAAATAAAATCCACGATCCAACCTATCCGTCCAACTCTTGGGCTCAATTACACGATCCAAATGCAGATCCTAATGTGAATAAAAACTATCACCCAGCAGGACCGCAAGCGGTTTCATTGGGCATGTCATTCATCGGCAACAATGTTATTCGTTACAATGATATTTGGAGTTCTGAAGGTCACTATTTTAATGACATATTAGGCCAATGGGAAAACTCTAGCTATACGGGTTTTCCGGGAGCGGATTCAGATATTTATGGCAACTACCTAGCCAATGGATATGATGATGGAATAGAAGCAGAAGGCGGCGACATGAATGTCCGTATTTGGAATAACTACATTTCCGATAATTTAATTCAAATCGCCAATGCCTGTAATTCAGTAGGTCCATTGTACATCTGGCAAAACGTATTCAACCATAATACTTCTCCTGTGGGCAGTATATATGGTGTATATGGTCCCGTTATCAAATTTGGGAATGCCGGAGATCCTGGATTTATGACGGGCCAAACGTATGTTTTTAATAATACAATTCTTCAACCTAATGGGGAAGGAGCGGGCGGCCTTGGAACTTCGGAGGGGTTCAATCGAATTATCAAACACTGCCAGTCTCGAAATAATATTCTTAAGGTTCGGGATAATACCGTTAATTCCATTTCTGTAAAACCTAATTACAATGTTGATATAGACTATGATTATGACCTAATGAACAAAGGTTATCCTGATGGCCAAGAAACCCATGGCATTCCCAATAGCAATCCAATCTATGCGAATGGAGCCCCTGTTCTTAATATGAATACAAAGACAGGTAATTTTCAGCTTGCGCAAAATAGTCCTGGCTTTGATGCTGGCGTTATCATTCCTAATTTTAAAGATGTTTTTAATGGTGTCGGCCCAGACATGGGAGCGCACGAAGCTGGAACTGCAGATATTGTTTATGGTATTTCTGCAGCATATCAAATTCCACTGCCTGTTGAGTTCGTCAGTTTTAACGGAAAAGAGGAGAAAAATTATCATCTTTTGTCTTGGCGAACGGCTTCTGAATTCAACACCGATTTTTTTAATATTGAGCATAGTACAGACTTCGAGCGATGGACTACAATAGGAAAAATAGAAGCCGCTCATAATAGCCTTAATCAACAGCAGTACTTTTTTAAATATCAAGATATCCAGCCTATGAATTATTACCGGTTAAAGTCTGTTGACTATGATGGCTCGTTTAAATATTCTAATATAATCTCCATTTTGGGAAAAATAAAATCTGTTTCTATTTTTCCAAACCCTTCCCATGACATCATCCACCTCCGTAATAAAAAAGCTAATATGGAGATCAAAATTTATGATAATTGGGGCAGACTACTTCAAACATCTAATTATAATGGTCAATATTTAGATGTACACTCCTTACCACAAGGAACTTATTATATTTCCATCAATGGTTTTGTGGA
>JAJRQS010000316.1 GCA_024280135.1 Bacteroidota bacterium
GTATCAGCTAGTTGAGAAAAATGCAAAGATCGCCAAAAGAAGCATTTTTGATGTTGATGAGTTTTCGGAGTGGGCTCAATACTCATTACTCAAAGCCTAAATCTCTTCTAGAGAATCTTTAAAAGCGATACCCATTTCTTCAAGTTCAGCAAGCACCAATTCATAGACCTCTTTGAAAACGGGAATATTAATACCAGGCGTCGTTAGTTTTCCTGCCATGACCATCTTTGCGGTGATGCCTAGCGGAAGTCCTACGAGTTTGGCCATAGCCGTATCGGTACTATTTTCTCCATTCATGACGAGCGTCGAAGTAAGGCGATAGTTTTTATTATTCTTTTTGTATTCAAATTCATGCTGCATGATGACCATGTCTTTGTCTTGCTCTTTGAGCGGCCATTTTTCAAGTAAAATTTCTTCAAGAATCTTTGCAGGTGTAGCATCCTTCAATGAAATTTTCTTCCGACTAAAGATGCCCAACCATTCCAACTTGGAGATAATTTCTGAATCGGTAGAAATATTTAAAATTTTGGCGATACCCTCTTTTACGGAGCCATCACGAGGTGTGTTTCCAAGAAAAGCTTCGGTCAATTGATTGTACGTGAGATTTTCGGAATTTAAGATAGGAAAGTCTGCATTCGTGTAGCCAATTTTTATCAAAGCATCCCAGGCTTCACAAAAACCACGATGCCTGATAGTACCTCGAATAAGCTCAGGAATATCATCTAGCCCATAGCTGTTTCTATACAGTAGAGAATCTCGATTGGCATATACTTCATACTGCCCCATCCCTTGGATATCAACCAATTCAAATTGTGAAAACAATCGATGGTACGGGATGAACTTATAATGGTCATCTTTGATGTATTGTGCCGTGCCTTGACCCGCGAGCACTACATTTCTAGGGTTCCAACTAATTTTATAATGCCAAGGATTATCATCACTTTCGGGAGAAACTAAGCCGCCCGTATAAGACCGAAAAGCAGTTAATTGCCCCCCTTCTTCTCGAATTTCATTAAGTCGTGCCATAGCAGACATGTGATCCAAGCCCGGATCCAAGCCCAATTCACCCATAAAAATGAGCGCTTTTTCTCGCACTTCTTCTTCCATGCTATAAAAACCTTGGGAAACATAAGAAGCGGTCAACAAATGTTTGCTAAGTCGCAAGCAATCTTTAGCAACCAGAATATGGAGGAAAGGCGGTAATAAGGAAATAACGAGGTCGGCCTTTGCAATTATTTCTTTTCTATTTTCGTCATCAGTAGCATTCATCCAAATGGCTCGACCGCATGGATGTGGGCCTACTTTCTCTTTGGCTGCATCTAAATCGGAGTCAGCCACTGTAACGTACCAACCATTTTTACAGGCTTCATCTAGCATATAATGAATGAGTGCAGTTGCAGAGCGTCCGGCACCGATAATGAGTATTTTATTCATGGTATTCTTAACTTTTATTGAAGCTTGCGCAAAAAGTAAACAAGAAGGTCATATATTACGTTAACTAGTTGCGTTGGGAAGGCAAATATGGACTTTATTTCTTTAAAAGGGAATAAAGTGGTTGACTTTGTTTGTTTTTTTTACGCTTTTACTGTTTATATTAAGTCAGCGCTAGGTTCTGATCTCTCACGGAATTAAGTAAACAGACATAAATAGATACTTATGCCAGAAATTGTGCTCAAATATCAACAATATAAATCTGCTAAAAAGCTTTCAAAAAGCCAAAAAGCAGTATTGAAAGAAGCCAAAAAGGCCTTAAAAAAGTCATATTCACCCTATTCGGGCTTTCAAGTAGCCGCTGCTATTGAATTGTCTAATGGGGTCATTTTGTCTGGTGCTAATTATGAAAATGCCGCCTATCCGCTTTGTTTATGTGCAGAAAGAGTCGCTTTAGCCACTGCGGCTTCACTGCACCCTAATGTGGCTATTATCCGGATGGCCGTTACCGTCAAAAGCAAGGAACATCCCCAAACCAAACCCGCTTCTCCTTGTGGTGCTTGTCGTCAAGTGATAATGGAAACTGAAGTCAAGCAAAAACAGCCAATGGAGATTATCCTAAAAGGTCAACGTGGGGACATCATCGTCATCGAAGAAGGCAAAACTTTGTTGCCACTCGGTTTTAATGCCGACGTGCTTAATGGAAAATAAGGATAGAACACTAAACTCGTCCAAAGGGAGCCACCCCCAGCTCTTTTGCTTTTTCAAACATTAAAGCTCTAGCAGCCTCCGCGTCATTGGGAATAACTCCATCCAAAATGGCTTCTCTGATATGATCTTTAATCAACCCTACTATCCTACTTGGCGGTAGGTTAAAAGTGTCCATGATTTCTTGACCGTCTATGGGCGGTTGCCAATTTCGTATGTTATCCCGCTCTTCTACTTTTTTAAAATTAATTCTTAGCCGAGCATAGTTACGGAGGTAACGCTCTATTTTTTTCTCATTTTTGGAAGTGATGTCGCTTTCGCACAAATCCATTAAGTCATCCAAATCTTCTCCCGCTTCAAAAATAATTCGGCGGATAGCGGACTCTGATATTTCTTTATTGGTCAATGCAATGGGACGTTGATGCAATCGAACCAATTTTCGGACGTATTTCATCTCTGCGCCCAATGGTAGTTTTAGTTTTTTAAATATTCTTTTAACCATGTTGGCTCCAATCGCTTCGTGCCCATGAAACGTCCAGCCGGATTCGTCTGACCAGCGTTTTGTTTGGGGTTTGCCAATATCATGCAACAAGGCAGCCCAACGTAACCAGACATTATTAGATTTTTGCGCAAGATTATCTAACACCTGAATCGTATGATAGAAATTATCTTTGTGCGCTGTTTTATTTTTAATCTCCACTCCATGCATGGCGTACAATTCAGGGAAAATAATTTCTAACAACCCTGTATCAAATAATAATTTCCAACCAACAGAAGGCTTTGGAGATTCCATTATTTTTTGAAGTTCTGTGGTGATTCTTTCTTGAGAGACAATTTTAATTCTATTCTTATAGTCCCCAATGGCTTTCAACGTGTTCGGTTCAATGACAAAATCTAATTGCGTCGCAAAACGAATGGCCCGCATCATTCGTAAGGGATCGTCACTAAAAGTTTTACCGGGCTCCAACGGAGTCACCAATTTTTTCTGCTGTAAGTGTTCCAACCCACCAAAAGGGTCAATGACCTCTCCAAAACTCGCCTCATTCAAGGAAACAGCCATTGCATTAATCGTAAAATCTCTTCGAAATTGGTCATCTTCTAAGCTACCATTTTCGACGGTTGGCTTTCTAGAATGGGCACGATAGGACTCTTTCCTTGCGCCCACAAACTCTAACTCTAATCCTGATTTTGTTAATATCATCGCAGTCCCAAACCGCTGGTACACAGCTATTTTAGGCTTCCCTGGCAACAAAGATCTTACTTTTTCCGCAAGGGCAATACCACTTCCCAAACAAACAATATCAATATCCTTAGAGGGTCGGCCCAAAAAACGATCCCGTACGATCCCCCCTACAATAAACACAGATGTGCCTAGCGCTTTCCCAGCTTGGCTGATGAGTTGCAAAACGGCTCTTTCTTCTTCGTGTACGTTAAAAATCATTGCTTAAAATTGGGGAGCAAAGGTAGGGAAAAAATTCGTGTTAAGGGTTAGCGCTTTACGGTGTAGCGGTTTTAAGGTGTTAGGGTTTTAAGGAAAAAAAGTATGGCGGTTTTAAGGTGTTAGGGTGTTAGAGGTAAAAAAGGTATGGCGGTTTTAGGGTGTTAGGGGTAAAGGGCGAAGGGGAAAGGGTGAAGGGAGAGGAGAAAAAAATTCGTGCATACGTGGCTTAACACCAGTCTAGTGCGTGTTTTAATTCGTGAATTCGTGACAATCCTCTAAAAAAAAGTGCACTTTTGCAAATCTAAATACAATCGATGCAAGTTCTTTTACTCTCCATTTTTTTTAATACCGTTTTAGGCATTATTTTTAAGCTGTATGGCAAGTATAAAATAGATGTTTTCCAAGCCATTGTTTTCAATTATTTTACCTGCGTCATTGCCGCTTCGATAGACCTAGGACATTTTCCTTTACAGGAAAGTTCTTTTGAGCAACCTTGGTTCCGCTGGGCCATCATTTTAGGCTTCTTATTCATTGCAGGCTTCAATATGGTTGCCCAAACAGTTCAATATTTTGGGATTACCACTGGAGCAATCATGCAGAAAATGTCCTTAGGTTTTACAGTAATTTTTTCATTTTTAGTCTTAGGGGAAGTGATGAATGGAATGAAGTGGGCAGGCGTTGCAGCAGCAATTTTGGCGATTTTCTTTACAAACTATCCCAAGAAAAAGAAGGCAACAAACGAACTAAAAATTGATTACAAAATAATATTCCCCCTATTAGCATTAGTTTTTTCTGTATTTATTGAAGTTGCCTTTTTGATCGTAGAAAAACGACTGGCAATCAAAAGTGCTGATCCCATTTTTACGGGGACATTATTCGGAACCGCTGCTATCATAGGCTCAATAGGTTTAATTGTCTTACTACTTCGAGGCAAAACCAAATTACATTGGCGAAATTTAGTTGCTGGCATAGCACTAGGCATTCCCAATTATTTAGCCATCCACTATATGCTCAAGGCACTAGGTGGAGAATTCGAAGCCTCCGTTTTCTTTACCCTAAACAATGTGGGCATCATTGTTTTTGCTGCCATCCTTTCTGTCTTGCTCTTTAGCGAACGCTTTTCAAAACATCAGTACTTCGGATTAGGCTTATCTGTTTTGGCCATTTTACTGATTTACTTTAGCTCCAGTTATCTTTAAAAAACTAGAGCCGTTTCATTGGTTTATCCTTATCTTTGTCTTTCATAAAATAATGTCTCATGAGTAAGTTCATTAAGAACCTAAAATCGCTGTTTGTTGTGGAAGAAGAAGGAGCAAGCACCCCTACCCCTTCTAAGAAAGCAACACCCAAAGAAAGTATTCAAAAAGTCAAACCCAAATCCATCATACCCAAATCGACCTTACCCGGGCAAGTTGAAGACAAATTTATGAATGTTCTCTTACAAGCGTTAGAAAAAGCGAACATGGAAGGCTACGACTATTTAGAGTTTATGAACGCCATCAAGTCTTTGGAGAAGATGAACATGGATGAAGCGACCCGATTTAAGTCGGCCTATACGCTTGCGCAAACGATGGGGGTTACTCCACAACACCTAGAAAAATCTGCGCATTACTACTTAGATGTGCTAAAAAAGGAGGATTCTAAATTTCAGAATGCATTAGAAAATCAAACGAGTACCAATATCCTCAAAAGGAAAGAAAATATCCAAGCTACACTCAAATCCATCGAAGATAATAAAAAGCACATTGCCACCCTCCAAAAAGAAATCGAACGCCAAGAAAAAGAAATTCAAACCCAACAGAAAGAAGTAGAATCCGCTAAGCAAAAAGTATCTACTGCTCACAGTAATTTCATCGCTTCCTACCAAGTATTAGCCAATAAAATCGAAGCGGACATTCAAAAAATGAAGACCTATTTAAAGTAGTTTTTACTTTTTTGCGCAAGCTTCAGCGTCCAAACAAGCCCTTTCGTACAAAAAAAAGCACAGATTGTAGAAAAATCTGTTCCTTTCTCATTATAGTTCTGTACTTTGCTTTTAAATCGGAATCATGAATAAAACGACCATTTACATTATCATTGCAGTCATTGCCTTAATTGTGCTTCCTCGATTATTTGGAGCATTGTTTAACATTATAGGCATTGCGGTAGTCGTAGGGCTTTTAGTGGTTTTATTTAACCCAAAACTGCGTAAGCGGCTTACCAAATTATTGAAATTATACAATAGAACTAGGCGAAAATAGCAAAGATTGCCTATCTTCACCCTTCAATACTCCAATTCAGAAATTAAACATCCATTTATGTCTCCAGAAATGCAAGAATTCAAAAAGAAATCCTTTTGGCAAAAACCAGAGGGAACAACAGGAAAAATTTTCATGGGCGCCATGATTTTAGGGGGTGGATACTTGTTATTACAAGTTCTCCCTTTGCTCTTAGCTGGAGCATTAACCGCGCTTCAATTGGCATTAACCGTAGCCGCATTAGGTGCTATCGTTTATGTGGCACTAGATCCTAAAGCTCGGACACTCATCAGTTACGCCTATAAAAGTATTATGCGTAAGATAACAGGATTGTTTGTCACCATCGATCCCATCGGAATTTTGAAAAACTACATTAGTAGTTTGAAGGGAAATTTGCGCAAGATGAATACCCAAATAGGCAAGTTACGTGGTCAAATGCACCAATTAAAAGAGATGATTGTCAAAAATGAAAGAGAAATCAAAAATAATCTTTCAATGGCGAATCGTGCCAAAAGTACGAACAAGAAGTCCATCATGGTCTTAAAGGCACGTAAAGCTGGAAGGTTGAAAGATTCCAACTTACGTCTTGATGAGCTATATACCAAGATGGAGGTCTTGTACAGAGTATTGACTAAGATGTACAGTAACTCTGAGATAATGTTGGAAGACATTGTCGATCAAGTCCAAGTAAAAGAACAAGAATATAAAGCGATCAAAGCCAGTCATTCTGCTATGCGCTCAGCCAAAAGCATCATTGCCGGCAATGACAGCAAACGAGAAATGTTTGACATGGCACTAGATGCTATCGCCAATGATGTCGGTCAGAAAGTAGGGGAAATGGAACGCTTCATGGATATGACCGCAAACTTTATGGATTCTGTAGATCTCCAAAATGGAGTCTTCGAAGAAGATGGTTTGGCATTACTTGAAAAGTGGGAAAAAGAAAGTGAATCTCTATTACTAGGAGATGACAAACTAGATATATTAAACCAAGCTAAAAACCAAAATGATGTTTTGGATTTAGATACCCCTATCCAAGCGGAACGGGAAGCAGGTCAAGGCAATCAATATGATTCCCTTTTTGACTAAACAAACATTCACTAAACAAACATTCACTAACAATTCGAATAAAAACAAACACAATGGCTAAAACACAATTAACTGCTTTCTCAAAACTATTGATGACCATCGCTATCGTAGCTGCAATCGTTTTTGGGTTTAGATATTTTTCCAACACAGAAGCTGGAAAAAACATCATTGATAAAGCTAAAGAACAAACCAAAACGACTACAAAAACCAACCCCAGAAATAATAATTTGGGAGATGATGTTGTTAAAATAGGTGTAGTAACTTGGGGCGGATATGCAGGTGGTCAATACTTCAACAATGGCTTTGCCGCAAGTAAAGACTCTCGGTTTTATCAACAATATGGCATGTTGGTGGATTTTCAAATCTTAGATGATTTTGTTCCTTCGCGTGCTGCATGGAAAAATGATGAAGTCAATTTACTTTGGTGTACCGTAGATGCCCTTCCAACAGAAATGGGTGAATTAAAAGATTTTGAACCTGTTGTTGTATTTCAGGCGGATTGGTCAAGAGGAGGAGATGCGATTGTAGCCCGTAGAGGTGTCAATAAGGTTTCTGACTTAAAAGGTAAACGAATTGCCGTTGCCGAAATGACTCCTTCCCATTCCTTTTTACTTTGGTTATTAGAAGCTGGAGGGCTTTCGCAAAATGATGTTGAAATCATCCCGCAAGCTTCTGCAATCGACGCAGCAGCTATCTTCAAAAGCCAAAAAGTAGATGCAGCCGTTGTCTGGAGTCCAGATGATGAAGCGTGTGTTCAGGCTGTACCAGGTGCTCGTATTTTGGAAAGTACTCGTTCTGCTTCTCATATTATTGCAGATGCATTTATCGCTAAACGCTCCTGGGTAAATAGCCACCAAAAAGAATTGGCCAACTTATATGAAGGTTGGATGACTGGTGCCGCAGAAATTAATACTAATCCAAATGCTAAGCGTAAAGCAGCAAAGATACTTGCGCAAAATTTCACTGGATTCACAGAAGAAATGACACTACAAGCCATCAACAATGTTAGATTAACTACACATGGAGACAACCTTAATTTCTTTGGATTAAATCCCGACTACAAAGGTGTAACCGGTGAAAGATTATACAGCCGAATGACAGATGTTTATAGTGGATTGGGTTTTGCCAAAAATGTGCCTTCTTGGAGACAAATCGCTTTTGATAGAATGGTCAAAAATGCCAATTTATCGGGTGCTGCACAAAAAGCAGAGGGCGCTAAAAGCTTTACGAAAGTGACGAATACTCAAGGAAAGAATAAAGAAGCTATCGCTACAAAAGCGGTTAGTATTGCTTTCCGTACTGGTGAATACAAATTGGATGACAATGCAAAATACATCATTGACCGAGAATTTGTGGACATTGCAAAAGCATTCTCCAATGCCCGTATTCGGATAGAAGGAAATACCGACAATACAGGTAGTAGAGCAACCAACATGAGCCTATCCAAAAAGAGAGCTCAATCCGTAGCTAATTATTTAACATCAGAACACAACATGCCACGTAACCGTTTTATTGTAATCGGTAACGGACCCGATAAGCCCGTAGCTAGTAATAACACGGACAATGGTCGAGCAAAAAACAGACGAACTGATTTTGAATTAGTACGTGATTAATTGAAATTTCGTTTTCTAAAAAAGCCTCAAGTTTCTACTTGGGGCTTTTTTGTTAGGGGTTAGGTAAATAAACGCGACCAAAGGAGCACATAAACGCGACCGAAGGAAGCATATCAACGCGACCAAAGGAAGCACATAAACGCGACCAAAGGGAGCAAATAAACGCGACCGAAGGAAGCACATAAACGCGACCAAAGGGAGCATATCAACGCGACCGAAGGAAGCACATAAACGCGACCAAAGGGAGCAA
>JAJRQS010000317.1 GCA_024280135.1 Bacteroidota bacterium
GCTACGGTAGTAGTCTTTGAACAAAAATAAGAACAAAGCCATTTAATAAGGAATTTCAAAAACCCACTATACATAACATAGATCCTTTTTCCTTTAAAATTTAACTTGGCACAACACATGTAATCAACAATTAATAAGTAAAAAAAATAATTTATTAAATAAATAAATACATGACTTGCTCATAATCAGCAAACTATTAAAATGCCGTAAAAGACCAATAAAATAAAGGGTTTTTACTAGGTTTGAAACGGGCGTTTGGTACGATATATGAATACTTATTTGTATCAAACTATCTAATACTATGTTGAAATTATTTCTACTTATTGTAGCAATGATCTTTGTGTCCACTTTGGTGGAGGCTCAGTGCATTGCAGGTTCTTGCGAAGACGGCAAAGGAACTTATCTTTTTACTGACGGCAGCCAATATACAGGTGAATTCTTAAAGGGCTTACCTGATGGTGAAGGAGAATGGACTTATCCAAAAGGTGAAAAAGTAAAAGGTTTATTTAAAAAAGGTCTTCCTGTTGGAGAAGATGTTTTTGCGAAAGCGAATACTTCAAATAAAGTGGGTTGCCTTTCAGGGAATTGCAGAACTGGAATAGGTGTTCATGTCAATGAAGCAGGACAAAAATATGTTGGCTACTTTAGAAAAGGGCAGCCTTCCGGGAAAGGAGTCTGTTATTATCCAAATGGTCAGCGGTATGACGGGCAATGGAAAAATGGCTTACGTCATGGTAATGGTACATTGTATCATGGGAAAACGAAGAAGATAGGGATTTGGAAAGAAGGCGTTTTCGATCATCTAGAGGATGCGAAAGTAGAGAAGATGGGTAAAACGAAGGGTAATCGTTTTGCAGTAGTCATCGGTATTGCAGACTATAAAAAAATGGATGTGTTGGATTACTCGGATGATGACGCATATAGTTTTTATCAGTACCTTGAAAACGGTAACCACGAAAAAATTCCCGACGATAATATTCGATTCTTGATAGATCAGAATGCAACAGCTATTTCCATCAAAAAAGCTTTGGAGGAGGTCGCTAGAAAAGCAACAGAAAATGATGAAATCATCATTTACTATTCTGGGCATGGCATTGCCAAGGCTATCATTCCGTATGAATCAGATGGGAAGACTGGTCTAGTCACACACCAGGAGATTAGCAGCATCTTAAAAAAATCTAAAGCTACTTCTAAAACCTTGTTCATTGATGCTTGTAATAAGATGAAAACGGGTGCCAATGTAGATCAGTTAGACGGTTTAGGGAAAGATATGAATGTATTTTATTCCTCTAGCGTTGGACAAAATTCTTTGGAGTCAAATGAATTAAAGCAAGGAGTATTCAGTTATTTTTTGGTACAAGGTTTAAATGGAGCTGCGGATGTTAATGTGGACGGTAGTATTACCAATAATGAGCTGTTTGATTACATTTTTGAAAATGTACAAACTTATACCGAGCAACGACAGCTGCCTACTTTTGCAGCAAAGCGACTAGATCCTTTTGGAAAATAAGTATTCAATCTGAATTTAAAAGTATGACAAAAAGAGCTATTATTTTAATGGCTCTTTTTTTGTGGGAGTTCTCAGACAAAACAGTTTTAATTTTGTACCTTTGCTTCTTGGCAGTGAGTCTTTTCGGCTTGCAAAAAAGAATAGAGGATGAAAAAAATTGGTGTCTTTACTTCTGGAGGGGATTCCCCGGGCATGAACGCTGCGATACGGAGTGTTGTACGTACAGCCATTCATCTAGGGATGAAGCCTTATGGTATTTACAGAGGCTATCAAGGAATGGTAGATAATGAGATTGTCGAAATGGATGCATTTTCTGTAAGTAATATATTACAGTTAGGCGGAACGATATTGAGATCGGCTAGAAGTGAAGAATTCAGAACAAAAGAAGGCCGTGCAAAGGCCTACAAAAATCTAAAAAAACACGGTATAGATGCCATTGTTGCAATTGGAGGCGACGGTACTTTCACGGGTGCAAAAGTGTTTTCGCAGGAATATCGAGACATCCAGTTCGTCGGATTACCTGGAACTATTGACAACGATTTGATGGGCACGGATTATACAATTGGATACGATACAGCCATCAATACGGCTATGTCAGCCATAGATAAAATAAAAGACACCGCAAATTCTTTTGACAGACTGTTTTTTGTAGAGGTGATGGGTCGAGATGCCGGGTTTATTGCACTGAGAGCCGGTATCGCTACAGGAGCTGAAGCCGTATTAGTGCCGGAGATGGAAACAGATATTGACGCACTAGTGAAAAAACTAAGAAAAAATGTGGCACGTCGAAAAAACTCGGCTATCGTAATAGTTGCCGAAGGAGACGATGCGGGCGGCGCTTTCAAAATTGCCGAACAAGTTAAAGCTAAAGGATTCGAAGATTACGAAATGAGGGTATCTATCTTAGGACATCTCCAAAGAGGCGGAAGTCCTACCTGCATGGATAGAATGTTGGCTAGTCGTTTGGGTATGGAAGCAGTGAAAGCACTACAAGCAGGCGTGAGTGGAGTATTAGTAGGCAAAAAATGCAAAGACATTGTCTACACACCTTTTGAAAAAGCAATCAAAAATAAGCAAAAACTAAATCCACTATTGCTTGAAATCGTTGAGATTCTCTCATAAACGAACCAATGACGCTACTTCGTGTTATTAGATAAGTATGGATGATATTGCAAAAAAAGATTGGAAACGTCTGTACTTTCCCATTGGCTTTTTATTGACTATTTGGGCGGTACATATAGTGAAAGTACTAGGTCATTACGAACTAGGGTACTACTTTGGCTTAAAACCATTGTCAGTACCCAGATTATCAGGTATTTTGACCAGCCCTTTAATACACGGTGACTGGGGACACCTAATAAATAACACACTCTCGTTTGCTGGATTGAGCTTTTTTCTTTTCTTTTTTTATCGCAAGATAGCACTGAAAAGCTTTATCATGATCTATCTCCTGACAGGAATAGGCGTTTGGTTATTTGGAAAAGGTATTGCCTTTCATATTGGCGCAAGCGGAATTATCTACGGTATGGTAGGGCTCTTGTTTTGGATAGGGATTTTTCGTCAAAATGTACGCTCTGTTGCGATTTCTCTAGTCGTCTTGACTTTGTATAGTGGAATGTTTTATGGACTATTACCCAAAGAAGGAATTTCTTATGAAAGCCATATCATTGGTGCGATTACGGGTATCTTTGCTGCGTACTACTATAAAAATGACATAGAAGAAGAAGAGAAAGAGAAAAGTAACCGGACGGTTGATGCACCTAAACAATTTTTTTTACCAAGAGATGTTTTTACAAAAACGAAATACGAACGATTTTTGGAAGACCAACAAAGCCAACTAGACAATCCAGAATGATAATTTAAAAAAATGAAATACACCAAAACAACACTTAAAAAAGTAGAAACACTGCTAAAAGAACTTGGCTATACGATTCGATACGAAAAAGGTAGCTTTGTTTCTGGTTATGCAATCGTGGAACACAGGAAAATAGCTGTTATTAACCGATTTTTTGACCCAGAAGCTAGAATTAACGCCCTTTCGGAAATACTCTCTAAAATTGAAGTGGATGAATCGACCTTGACAGAAGCCTCTTTGGACATTTATTATCTGTTGAAGGTTACCAAAAAAGAAGTAGAGGATGAAGCGTAGCTTTACCTTTTTGGGGACTGGAACTTCACAGGGCATACCCGTAATCGGTTGTGACTGTGAAGTTTGTCACGCCAAAGATCCTAAAGATACAAGATTGAGAAGTGCGGGCTTAGTAACTATCGGAAATAAAAACATTGTAATAGATACAGGTCCTGATTTTAGACAGCAGATGCTTACGCAAAAAGTTAAAAGCATTGAAGCCATCCTTTTTACCCATGAGCACAATGATCACATCATAGGTCTTGATGATATTCGACCTTTTTATTTCAGACAAAAAAAAGATGTACCCGTATATGGCCTGGAGCGGGTGCTTAGTGAAGTGAAAAATAGATTCGATTATTTTTTTAAAGAAAAACCCTACCCAGGCGTACCTCGAATATTGTTGAACCCAATCAAGAAAGAGGACAGCCTTAGCATTGCGGGACAAAGCATACAACCGATAGAAGTTAGGCATGGGCAGTTGCCTATCCTAGGATATCGCTTTGATAATTTAGTGTACATAACGGATGCTAAAACGATAAGCGATGATCAATTAAAAAAAATTATAAATTGTGACATCTTAATCCTGAATGCTTTGCACCATTTTAAGCATCATTCTCATTTAAACCTAGAAGAGGCAATTGAATTTGTCAATGCCGTTAATCCCAAAAAGGCCTGGTTCACACACATGAGTCACATGATGGGGAAACATAGTAATATTAGCAAGTCCTTACCAAGCCACATCCAATTTGCCTATGATGGATTAATAATAGATTTTTGATAAAGGTTTTTTGTAATGTGACAAGGCAAATCAATATTTTTTGATTAAAATTGGCTTTTTACTTATTATTGGGTTATCTTCGTAGTCAATCTTCCTTTCTAAGTGGAAGACCAACAAAAAATTGACAATAAATCATCCATTTTGTACGCAAGTAAGCTTATAATCTTATTGCTATTTCTTTCTTTTTCATTGCTAGCTCAGCAAGTTGAACAGTACAGCTTTAGTCATTTATATGCTCGAATAAATAACCCAGCCGCTTTGGGTACTAGTCAAGCACCAAGAGCGATTGGTATCGTTAGACAACAATGGGTTGGGTTATCAGGAGCGCCCACCAGTCAGTATTTTTCAATAGAAGCCCCAATGGGGATGATTGCAGGCGGGCTTGGGCTAAGCGTGCAGCAGACACAAATAGGCGTACATAAAATACAAAAGCTGTTGTTAGGCTATAGCTACCAAAAATCAATTGGTGAAAACAGCTTTATTTCTTTAGGTGTAAACGGAGGAATGTATAGAGCAGACTATGATAACCAGAAGTTGAGAACGCC
>JAJRQS010000318.1 GCA_024280135.1 Bacteroidota bacterium
ACCTCCCGATCCTTGTATGTATATGAGTCTTGGACATAAGCCGTATAACGCATGGAAATCAAATGGTTTTTGGATTTTAAAACGCTACTTACCCGTAAAGAATCTGGGTCGTATGGTAACGAATAGAGCGATGAATCTAGCCGCTCCCATTCATTTAATTTATCTCTAATGTCTTCTCTTTGCACTTTGGCACCCCATTGTATAAAATGGTTGCGTGAGGCATCTCCTTTGTCGTCTAATTGAATCTCCCATCCGCCCTTGTGGGCAAAATTAGTCACATTGCTTTGTAGGTGGTTTCTAGCATAAGTATGCTGTGTGCCTGCACCCAAAATAGAAACAAACTCTCCTTCTGTCTCACTACCCAATTGCGTATCTATTTGACCTAATAAATAATGCCCCAAAATGTCAAATCGCTCCAATTCATTACTTTGATAACTGGAAACCAACCATTTTAGATAAAAAGGATTATGTGCAGTATTGGATAAATAAGTCAGAGAAGTTCCTCCAAATGCATTCGTAAATTCGTCCTTCTCAGAACCTTCAAAAACGGATTGTAAATTAAGTGAAAAATTAACTAAACCAAAACCAGTACTCCTACTCTGTGGCTTAAAATTATAAATACTTTTATTGTAATTGCCTAGTAAATCCATCTGCCAATGCGGATTGAAATCATACGTTAGGTAAGTTTGGATATCCGTAAAGCTAGGTTGGTATTCACCGGTCACATCTAGTGTTGAAAGCAAGTATTTAGTTGTTTTGTACCTCGTGCCTAAAAGATACCTAAAGCGTTTGTGCTTACTACTTCCTTCGATATGTGCACTACCGCCCAAAAGACTCAATCCAACCGATGCACGTGTAGAGTCAGGCCGTTTGTAATGTATGTCTAATACAGATGACATCTTATCACCAAATCGAGCCTGAAAACCACCCGAAGAAAAATAAATATCTTTCACTAAATCAATATTCGGAAAAGTCAAACCCTCTTGTTGACCCGAACGAATAAGCTGTGGGCGATAGATTTCATAATCATTCACATATACTAGGTTTTCGTCATAGCTACCTCCACGTACATTGTATTGAGAACTTAATTCTCCACCCGATCCGCTACTGACTCCTAAGCCGATACTAGGCAAGACGGATTCTAAATTGCCTGAAGCATTTGGCATGCGTAAAAATTTCTTTGCACTTTCTCGCACCATGCCGGGTGTTTCCACCTTACTTGCCTTTACCACGATTTCAATGTCAGAAGCTTCAAGCACTAATTCAAAATCGACCTTTTTACGCTCATTGGCTTGCATGGATTCCACCATAAATTCCCCTCCTTTATAACCCGCCCTGGAGATGACAAGTTGATGAGATTTATTCGCTTCGAGCGTTAAGGAGTATTCTCCATTGATATCTGTTTGGGCCGTATTGGAAGTGCTGGCGACATAGATAATGGCAAATTCAACGGGCTCCTCTGTCATGAAATCGATCACTTTTCCATAGATAGTTACCGTCAGTCCTGATTGAGCTTGCGCAAAAAAGGCTACAGTTAGAAAGAAAAAAAGACTTATCGAACGTAGATAATTTCGTTTCATAAAGAGGGTATTGTATCGCTTACGCAAAAATGAAGTCAAAGAAAAGCAATATTGAAACGATAAACTAGTAATTTTCGTCTTTTTACCGTTTTTAGGGTTTGAACACGGATAGGATTAGGATGAAACTGAAGAAGAACGGAATAATTGACAAATGGTGGAGGAAAGATGATCTAAAAAAAGCTACCTCGAATTTTATTTCAAGATAGCTTTTTTAGTAGAGCAGAATAGGACTTTATCCTAATCCTCTAATTGTAGTACGTTGTCTGATTCTACCAAACTTCAAATTAAGACCCGTCCTAAAATGCAAATTATTCGCATTTTGGGGTAAGATGAATGTAAAGATATTATCGGTAGCCATAAATAATTGTACAGGCCCTAGGTTAAAAGTCGTATTCAACCCTAAGTGGTTAATTCTCTTGTTTTGGTAAGAAAAATTACCCCCTACCTGTACCCATGGAGCGACTTTATATTGCATCCCAATGCCTACACCTGGTAGGAAATTACGAAGCACTTTTGTTACATCAATCACACCATTGGCAGTCATTTTATCTGAAATCTTCCAGCTACCACCCAATACAATCTTCGGGCCTAAATTCGTTTTGAAAGTTTCTGTTGACTTATCAAATTCTACAAATTTTTGAATTGAATCTAACATGCCTGACAATGAAGCAGTATCCAATTCTGCAAGGCTTTGAAGACGTACTCCATCATAAGCCATATGCTTGTTGCTGTGATAAGTACTTACATTGTTTTTCCAAGAAATAGAACCCAGATTTGTTACACTACCAAATACATTGACATCATAATTAACTTGATATCTAGCACCCATATCGACTCCAACACCAAATCCTTTATTTCCGAAAGGTCTATAACTCATATCCCCAAAACTAACGTCATTCGTATTCATGTCAATATCTACAAAGTCTGCAGAATGAACGG
>JAJRQS010000319.1 GCA_024280135.1 Bacteroidota bacterium
TATAAAATACCAAATGGATTCTGTAAAACGGGCAACTTTGCGTCCGACAATTTTTCCCCGATGTGCTCCGTAAAACAAGAGCCTATCAAACAAACTGGGGTTTCATGACTAATCCTAAGTCCAGTTGATTCCAAATTCAATTCCGTTCTAAATGATTTCATCTCCTCTATTTAACCTATTTTCCTGTAAGGCAAAGACAAAAATAGCTAAAATCATCGAACTATTAGCACATCACCAAGAATGGATTCTCCTTCCGAACGATTCAGGTACAAAATATAATAGTACGTACCATCGGGCAAATCCTCCCCTTTTTTATTTTTTCCATCCCATCCGTTATGATATGGAAATTCTGAAAAGACTAAATCTCCCCATCTATTAAAAATAGTAATACCTTCATTATTGGATAAACTAATTCCTCTAAAAAATAAGATATCATTCTTACCATCATTATTTAAAGTTAATATCTCAGAAACTATGGCTTCTGGCTTTGGAGCAGTATACTCAAAATTAATATTTACTTGTCCTGAAGAGCAAAGTGTTTTACAAAACTCATTGCAAACTTCATAGGTCACGATTAACTCCTCACCGGAACTAGCTCGATCCCCATACACGATTAACTCTCCTTCTTCATTCAAAGCCCAATAATCAGTATGATTTGCATTTAATACTTGAATGGTCCAACTTTCTGGCAATTCATCGTTTTCCAAAATATTCAAACTTACTTTCTCTGGAGCATAGACGGTAAAGACATCATCTAAAACCTCAGGAGGTCCATCATAAAACGAAAGATGAATATTGACAATACTATCACATCCATTCACACTTGTGTACTCCAATACGCCTGTCAAATTATTTTCATCAAAGACCTGCCCATCTAGTTCTATGGAAGTGCCTACACAAATAGTCGTGTCAAATGGAACAGAAATACCACTTATCGAAATCAAATTTATATTCACAATGCTATCACAACCAGAAACTGAAGTCAAAATTTCAGTACCCACTAAATTATTCGCATTATACAAAGTACCATTTATTTCAATATTTTCTCCTTCACAAAGTGATTGGTTAATACTTGTCATTACAGACGCTAAAAAGGTTAATTGGATATTGACAACACTATCACACCCTGATACAGTCGTAAGAGTTTCGGTTCCTGATGGATTTAATGCATCATAGGTAGAGCCATTAATAATCACGCTAGCGCCTTCACATAAAACTTCTGTATAATCTGTGATAGCTGGGCTTTGAAATTGCAATTTAATATTGAGAATACTATCGCAGCCTGAAACAGCCGTTAGTGTGTCTACACCTGTTGGATTTAAAGCATCATAAGTTGTACCATTCACCTCAATACTTTCTCCTTCACATAAAACAATTGGATCATCCATTGAAATAATACTATGAAAGGTCAAATCAACATTCACAATACTATCACACCCAAACGAGGAGGTTAGTATTTCTGTTCCTGACGGGTGAGACGCATTATACATCGTATTGTGTATAATTACATTTTCCCCACCGCAAAAGACTTCTGTATAATTCGTTGCAACTGAACTTTGAAAGGTCAAATCAATATTTACAACACTATCACAAGTACCGCCTATTGAAATTAGCTCCGTACCTGAAGGATTTGCAGCATTATAAGCTGTACCATTGACAATGAGTTCTTCTCCCGAACAAAGTGTTTGAGTAATATTTGTAGGAGTACCTGATCCAAAAGTTAAATTAATATTGACAATACTATCACAGCCCAAGGAAGAGGCTAAAGTTTCAACTCCAGCTGGATTGGACTCATCATAAGTCGTCCCATTAATATCCATACTCTCTCCTGGGCAAAGAGTCATAAAATAGGGCATCGTGACCACTGGATTTGTCAACGAAGCAAGTGTAATAAAAACCGTTGCGTTCATAGGAATATGTGCATTCGTAATCCCTATTATGGAAACTAAATTACCTGTTCTCAAGAAAGACAGACCCGCCCCACTGTCCAAAACCTGTGCATCAGAAAAATCTCCGTCAGTATCCACTAATAAGCGCATATCTGATGTACTAATTGGATTTACAAAGGCACATTGGTTTAATAAAAAATCAATACTGAATGTTCCATCAAAATTTGTATTTTTCACTTGCCAAGTTCTGTCTAACATTCTAAAGACACCGCTAGGCTTATCGTTTAGGGTGGCTTCAGTAGCATGAAGTTCACCTTTTGTACTGCCCATTACGACAGCTTGCTTATCAGAGGAAAACACACCCGTATTAGATACATTTCGAGTTTTTAGACTAGCTAAATAAATGCGTGTACTATCATTCTCTAGGTGCGATTGTTTTTGCATCAATGAGCTATTATCATCTCGTTCGATTCCAATAATGTTATTCCAATAAAGATTATCACTTGCGTAAATGGGTACACCATCACTATTGATATACTGATTTGAAACGCCATTCTTATCTAATGTAAGCCCATACTTAATCGCCAAGTATGAACTCACTTTATTTCTTTCTAATACGGAGAGATCCGTATCATAAATAGCGACCTCGGCAATATACCCTTTGTGATTATAATCAGTGCCAACACCTCCACCTAGATGAGTTGTACCAGCATCCCCTATTACACCGCCATAAGGAGTCGTTCCTTCTAAATAGGCATTTTGAAAAAACTCGATCTGTGTTCCACTATACTTCCCTTCCAGTAAAATTGAAACATCTTTCTCCATAGGTGCTGAAACCGCATGACTACTATAACTATCCACCCAAAAACCAAATTCATACGCACCTCCATCTAAACCACAAATCCCATATCCTCCATTCAACCAAGAACTATTCGCTTGCCCCATCACCATGGAATGCCACGAATCGCCTCCTTGTTCATTCGTCCCTACGGCAAACACATTTATATTTTTACTATTGGCGGCTACTAAATTATTAATACTCAAATGCTCATCACTTCCATCAAAATGAACGCCTGGATTATAATTGTGCAAACTGGAAATATAAGAAGGTCTATAACTAACAGTAGCCTGCGTAGCATTGTTTCCTCCTGCACTTTGGTCAGTCCACTCTGCTACATCTGAATTTGCAAATGTTACACCCACATCCGCCTTCACCCAAAAAACATTATTGCCAGATACACCTCCTGGCCCTTCTTGTGCATTAGCAGAAAGTGCAAATAGTATAAAAAAGAGGTATAATAAATTTCTCATCCGAATGGTTACTTTATCTATCTAACCCTATGGAAAGACCTATTTCGTGTGCATTTCCAAATTGCGGGCTATCTCCAAAAAACGGTGCATTAAACCCATAAGTCAGTCGTACTACATTGTCATTCCCAATAACATTATCAAACTCCATCCCTACTAATCCATTGAACAGACCCGAGCTATTCACCCCACCAGATAAAAAGAAAATCGAAGTTATTTGATATTTGAGATTTGCGTCAATATTTAGTGGGGCTCCATTGACATACTTCAACCAGCTCGAAAACTCCAGATAAGATGCCTCTTTACCTACATTCTTTAAATATCCAAACTGTGCGTAATAATGCTGTACACGTTTAATATTATAATTATTTTCATCATTTCGATAGGACAAATCCAAGCCAAAAATCTGAGGAACA
>JAJRQS010000320.1 GCA_024280135.1 Bacteroidota bacterium
ACCAAGGACTGCTTCGCATAACTAGGAAGTTTTCTTCGTGCATCAACCTTAGCGAAAGTCTGCATGAGTCTTCTCGTAACTCCTATTGTTTGTCCCCAATTAAAAATACTAGATAGTGGGCCCGAAAACCGTTTAGCAAACCCATCACTTTTTAATATTAGTTTTTCACGCAAGCGAATCCCATTTCTATCATATCGTATTTGGGTAATTTCACTTTTCATCTTTGCAATATCCACATTGCTTGGACACTCTGTTTTACAAGCCTTACACGAAATACACAAATCTAAAACAGCCTCTAATTCCGGTGAAGCAAAATCACCTTTTCCTAACGCACCAGAAAGCGTCAGTCGCAATGCATTGGCTCTCGCTCTAGTAGAATCTTTTTCAACCCGAGAAGCTTTATAGCTAGGGCACATGACCCCATCTTCCGTTCTTTGACAAACACCTATCCCATTACACATGTGCGCTAAACTATTAAAACTCAACTCTTTACGATAGTGAAATACGGTTTCTAATTTCTTTTCCGTATAGTCCGCTCCATATCGAAGATTTTGATCCATGGGAACTGCATGAACAATTTTACCTGGATTCATCAACCCTTTCCGGTCAAATATATTTTTAATTCTAACAAAAGAATCATAAATTTCTTTTCCGTAAAAATCTGGGATTCTTGGACTCCGAACCAATCCATCCCCATGTTCACCTGACCAAGACCCGCCATATTTTTTCACCAATTCTAAAACCTTTTCAGAAATGGATTTGAATTTTTCAATGTCGTCTTTTTGACGTAAGTCTAGAATAGGTCGTACATGCAACACCCCGACACTAGCATGTGCATAAAGAATCAATTTGACTTTGAGTGCATCACAAAATGCCACAACCTCATCAATGTAATCCGCCAAAACCCGAACAGGAACACAAGCATCCTCAATGAAAGGCTGTGGCTTCGCATCTTCGCGAATACTCAATAACAAACCCAATCCTTGCTTACGCACTTCCCAGATATTATTAAAAATATTATCGTCAGGGTTTTGGTGAAAGAAGGGAAAGGCATATCCTTTCTTCTTTTCCTTCAAAAACTGAACAAAATGCTGATGTTTCAAATCCAAATCGGCTTTGGATTCTCCATAAAACTCAACTATCAATAATCCATCGGGCTGCCCTTCTATAAAACTAGAAATCTCTCTGGTAGAAGGATTCGTCAATGCTAAATCAATAACCGATTTATCTAATAATTCTACTGCCGCAGGATTAAAATCTAAAATGGAATGCACCGTCTTAATGGCTTCCATTCTATCCTCAAAGTGCACGACACAAACGGCTTTGGTTGCCGGCAGCTCATCTAAACTAACAGTCGCTTCCAAGATGGTCGCCAGCGTCCCTTCACTTCCACAAATCAACTTACCCAGATTCCAAACATCATTATTGGCAAATTCATCTAGATTATATCCAGTCACTCGGCGCATGACTTTAGGATACTGATCTATTATTAATGCTTGCTGTTCATAAATGATGGCTAGAAGCTCTTTGTAAATCGTTCCTTCCCTAATGGGTTCGACTGATTTTCGAGCGACTTCCTCCAAGGTTTCATCTTTTAGCGTAAGCACTGTACCGTCTGCCAAAATTACTTTTAATTCAACAATATGATCCACTGCTTTGCCATAAACAATGCTATGAGAACCCGAAGAATTATTGGCGATGATACCACCCATATTGGCTCGGCTCGATGTAGCAGGATCGGGTCCATATAGCAGGTTGTGTTCTTTTAATGCTCTATTGAGGGTTTGATGGATGACTCCCGGCTGAACACAAGCTGTTTTGGCCACTGGATCGATGTCCAATATTTGGGTCATATGCTTAGAAAAATCAATAATCAAAGCATGACCTACCGTTTGCCCAGCAAGACTCGTACCCGCCCCTCTGGGCAGGATTGGCAAGTCATTTGCGAAAGCTACTTGATGGGCCAAGACGACATCCGCTTCATCCTTCGGCACAACAATGGCAATAGGCTTTATTTGGTAAACGGATGCGTCCGTAGCATACAACCCAATCGTCAAATCGTCTGTATAAATCTCTCCTTTGAAGGCCTTTAGCGCTTGAAGGATTGGCTTTGTAAGTTTGGTGTCTGGCATCTATTTTACTAGGGTCTTGTTTCACGGGTAAAGATAGGGTCAATCTATGGAATTTTTTTATTTATCTTTGCAGCATGATTAAGCATATAATTTTCGATTTCGGAAACATTTTTGTGGATCTTGACTTTGACGAAGTAAATTTGGGTATTCAGACCTATGTGGGCATGGGCATGAAAGGCGTCTACCTTCGGCATTCGGAGGTATTTGACGCTTATGAACGGGGACACCTTTCGGAAAATGATTTTTTGAGTGCCGTTGCCGAAGTCGGTATTCCTCGAAACAAGGTTGCGGATATTTGGAACAGTATGATTGTTGGCATCCCCCCTCATCGGATTGAATTTATCAAGTCTTTGCAAGACAAATACAACCTCTATCTATTTAGTAATATAAATACTTTGCACGAGGCGGAAGTGAATCGCTTGATGCTTGCACAAAATAATATGTCCCTTGAAGAATTTAGAACCCTATTTAAGGGGAGTTGGTTTTCACATCATATTGGCATGCGCAAACCAGACACCGAAGGTTTTGAATTAATCCTGAAAGAAACAGGCATTGATCCTCATGAAACCATTTTCATAGATGACTCTGCGATCAATGTGCAAGGAGCCGTTGACGTAGGCATGCACATTGCTGTCCACGATCCCGAAAATGACATCGTAGAGATGCTTACCGAATATATCAAACAAGCCCATACAAACACCTAAGTTTTGAGCAAAGAGAAACAAAAATCTGCTTTTAATCGAGACTTAGATAAGATGCGGCACTACTGCGGATATCAAGAACGATGCTTTTATGAGCTTCGAGAAAAAGCAAAAAAAATCGAACTGAGTTTTGAGGATTTAGAACGAATGATACCCATTTTAGAGTCTGAACATTTTTATAGTGAAGCCCGATTTGCAGAGCAATATGCAGGCGGAAAATTTAGAATGAAAAAATGGGGTCGATATAAAATTCGTAAAGAATTACGCTCCAAACAAGTTCCTAAAAGCCTGATAGACAATGCAATATCCAAAATCCCCGAAGAAGCTTATGTCGAAACCTTGCGTGAATTAATGAAGCGAAAGAACCGAGAATATGGAAACACACCACACAAGCATTACGCCAAACTGTATCGTTTTTTCACGCAAAAAGGATATGAATCGCATTTGTTCCGAA
>JAJRQS010000321.1 GCA_024280135.1 Bacteroidota bacterium
GACTTTGGCGTGATATTGTTGGAGATTTGGACACACCTACTGCTCCTCCACTACCTCCTTCGTCTGGTGGTGGGTTAGGCGGGCTTCTCAAATATGGATTGATCGCAATACTACTTGTCGGTGTTGGCTTTTGGATGTTGTCACCGACTAAGGAGTCAATCTCATCTGTTACAAATGCACAAGAAAAACATAATAAGAAAAGAGTTGAAAGTATTGATAGTCAAGATGGTGCGAGTACTCCTAACGATAATATAGTGCGTGTCGAAAAGACAATGGTGCAAAATAATCCGACTGAATTTAGCCATTCCTTAGTTGAGACTGAATCTACTCAACGCCATTCGCTTGCGCAAAATAAAACGAATACAAAACAATTCCTAGATTACAAGCCTGCGAATTCAAGTGATATTTTAACATCTAACAAGGAAAACAAATCTATCACAACTAAACAAAACATGGTAAATGAACAGCTCGATTTGACAATGGAACGCATTGAGGATAATACGGTTCATATTAAGAATAATACTAAAAGTACTATTGTCTATTCAGAACAGGATCTTAAAGAAACTAACAGTAATATTTCGAATCAAACTAAACTAACAGTCCCTCAAAATGCTGTTGGGGAAGATGCGTTAAGTGAAAGTGCATTAGATAAAAAAACATTTGATGCAAGCGAAACATTAAATAATACTGACGAGCATAGGAGGTCGATTTTTTCAGATTCAAAACAGGAAGAAGAGGTTTCGAAAATCGCATCTAATAAGGAGGATAGTTCTTCAAGTGCAATCAGTTCACTACAAAAGTCCATAGCGTCCAATGAAGAAGGTAGTCAACCAGCAGGTGATACCCCATTGACTGAGCAACCAAATATTGATAAACCAAATAAAGCATTATCGGATAGAGGACAGACAGATGTCCCTCTAATTAGGGATACAGTAGAAAAGGTAACGGAAGAAACCATTTTGGCGCAAGTTGAGGACGAACAGAAACAGGACAAACGTATCAACCTAAAAAGTTTGAGAAATTTGACTTGGGAAGTCGGACTCAGTGGAGGGCTGAACAAAATGATCATCAATGACCAATCTTCAGATAGAGACCTTGCCGCATTACGTAATCAAAATGTGCAAGGTGCTTGGGGGACAAATATGGGGTTAGATGTTCGGATGTTGTGGAAAAGCAAATGGTCTATTAATACGGGTATTTCTTACCAAAATCTTTGGTCAAAACTCGACTATTCTAAGACAATGACACAAGATAGTGCCTTGCAGGTTGTTGTTATAAATACGTCAGGAGATATATTAGACCTGACGTACGGGCAAGCTACTCAGACATCCAAAGCTCAATGGAATAATCAATACACGACCTATAGAATCCCATTAAATGTCGGTTTTCAACAGAATACGAAGAAATGGCTCTATGGAGGAAATCTAGGTGTCATTTTTAATATTACAACCTTACAAAAAGGTTGGACATTTGACAACGAACAAAAATTAGCGGCTTTCACAAAAGGAGACGCCCATGCGCCACTCAATGTGCTTCAAGTTGGATATAGCGTTAGCCCTTTTATCGGTTATGCCCTTTCTGACAAATGGGTCTTAAGATTGAACCCAAGCTGGAATGGGTACAAAGGAAAAAAAGGAACCATTCAGGAATATAACTTTAATATAGGGATAGGAATGAAATTCTAATCCTGTTGGGGCGTTGCATTGCAACGCCCCAACGAATCAAACCAAAGGATACTTTTCAGGGTTTGCTTCGTTCATTATTTTATTCACGGCTTCAATCACATCTTCGGTATTAGGTTTTGAGAAATAATCTCCGACACTACCATACGGACAACGATGCGCCTTAGAGGTGACACAAACAGGAGCTGAATCTAAATGTTGATAACCACCTTGTACTTCGAGTACTTCACGCATCATATAAGCACTTCCACCACCCGGTACATCCTCATCTAGGAAGATGATTCTATTGGTTTTCTTTAGTGATTCTACGATGGTGTGATGAACATCAAAAGGGAGAAGAGTTTGTACATCGATCAATTCGATAGAGATACCCATCTTGTTTAAAATCTCTGCTGCCTCCGTGGCGTATCTAACCAAAGGACCATAAGTAACCACAGTTACATCCGCCCCTTCTGTAATCGTTTCAGGTACGCCTAAAGGAACTCTATATTCGCCTAGGTTAGTAGGCATTTTTTCTTTGTGGCGATATCCGTTCAAGTTTTCAATGACGATGGCAGGGTCTTTTGCCTCCAATAATGTATTATAGAAACCAGCTGCCTGGGTCATGTTTCTAGGTACACAGAGATACATACCGCGCATAGAGCCCAATAACATGCCCATAGGTGAACCAGAGTGCCAGATACCTTCTAAACGGTGTCCACGGGTACGAATGATTGCTGGAGCCGCTTGTGTACCATTAGAGCGATAACGCAAAGTTGCCAAATCATCAGATAAAGGCGACATTGCATAAATCAAGTAATCTAAATATTGGATTTCGGCAATCGGACGAATACCTCTTACAGACAAACCAATAGCTTGACCCATAATTGTCCATTCTCTGATACCGGTGTCAAAAACACGTGTTTCTCCGTATTTAGCTTGCATACCAGACATGGCTTGATTGACTCCTCCTATTTTACCTACATCTTCTCCAAAAGAAACCATGTTTGGGTGCTTTTGAAATAACACATCAAAATTAGCATTTAAGATTTCAAAACCACTTTTCATGGGTGCATCATCTGCATATTCAATGGCAACGGGTTTTACTTTCAATGCACTATCTGCATGTGGGCTATAAAGATGTGTGTGGTAATCTTCATCTGCTTTTGTATATTGCGTATTGACCCAATTTTGAAGGGTGACTTTGCTCGGATGATCTTGTCCCGCTAATGCGTATAAGACGCGACGTGATTCTGCTAAAATTTCATGGGCTTCGGGTTGAAATAATCCAGAAGCATGTGTGACAATTTCTTGTAGAAGCGTATTATCAGGAAAAGCCTGTGCTAGGATTGCGCCTTCCTTTTTAAATAAAGTAAAACTATCTTTTGCAGGTTGGTCCACCTTTTGCCAAGCAATTTTTCTATGTTTGGTTACATAGTCCTTAGCATCTTTGAGCATAGTAGCTTTTTCCTCAGCAGTCAAATAGCCTTTTTTTACCAGCCATTCTCCCATTTTCTTATTGC
>JAJRQS010000322.1 GCA_024280135.1 Bacteroidota bacterium
CTCGAACATTAATCGTCGCAGTCGAGCGAGCTGACGCCACGATTTCTCCATTAGACTCGCACATGATGATAGCGGGTTTGTGATAATGCTTAGACATTCTGGAAGCGACAATTCCTAAAACCCCTTTGTGCCAATTAGCCTGAAACAAGAAGATGATTGGTATGTCTTGATGCCTGTCTGTTTGCTCCCAAGTATGGATGGCTTCGTCCAAGTTTTGCTTGTCGAATATTCTTCTTTGATCGTTTCGCTCGCGCAAAATATTGGCATATTCGGTGGCAACCAACCAGTCGTCTGCCAGCAACAACCTAACGGCCTCTTTACCATCTGACAATCTACCTGCCGCATTAATATAAGGTCCTATTCCAAATACAATATCTGATACTGTAAAAGGATACGTATAATTCGTTTTGGTGATTAGCGCTTTGAGTCCAACTCGAGCGTTATTATTCATTTGCGCAAGCCCTAAAGTTGCCAATATTCGGTTTTCTCCTTCAATCGCCACGTAATCACATGCTATGCTAATCGCCACTAAATCTAACAACGGAACAAGAGCTCTTGCAGGAATGTCTTTAACTTTTGCGAAAGCTTGTGCAAATTTAAAAGTCACTCCACATCCACTCAATTCTTTAAATGGATACGGACAATCTGCTTGCTTAGTATTAATCATCGCCACAGTCTCAGGCAAAATCTTACCTGGAAGATGATGGTCTAAGACGATGACATCTATGCCTTTTTCTTTGGCAAGTTGGATGGATTCGATTGCACTCGTGCCACAATCCATTGCAATAATTAATTTGACTCTATTTTGTTTCGCAAAGTCCACTCCTTCCTTTGTCAAGCCATAACCCTCTTTGTATCTATCTGGAATGTAGTAATCCAAATTATGGGTAAACCGCAATAAAAACAAATACAACAAGGTGACCGAAGTAACGCCATCCACATCATAATCGCCATACAATAGAATACGCTCATCATTATCTAATGCTTGCGCCAAACGCGTTATCCCTTTGTCCATATCTTTAAACAGGAAGGGATCGTGAAGATGGTCAAAAGTTGGGTTGAAATATTTATTGGCTTGATCCACAGTACGTACACCTCGATGAACCATCAAAGTCGCCATTATCTGGCTAATCCCTAGAGATTCTACAAGCAGATGAACTGCTTCCTCCTCAAAGGGCTTATATTTCCATTGTTTCCTCATAAAACATTAGACATTTTCAAATAAACAAAATAGCAAATATGAAAACATCTATCGGCAAGATACTTCAAATTCTATCCTTAGCCAAAAATAAACCTTCTTAAAAAGAATGTTTAGCGTTTTACCTGTCCAAAATATTCCGTATAAATCCGATTATGTATAAAATAATTTAAGTTTTTAAGGTATCCTAATTTTTAGACTGGTAAAAGATAAAAGGCTAATGGTCAAGGGGTTATAAATTTTTGGCTTTGATTCTCCGAAGAAACTAAATCCTAAAAAAATGACTAGCATATTTTTGACAAAATCAAAAAAGATCAATAACCATAGGTATTTTGACTACCTAAACTTAAGTAATATAAGTTTAACATTTTCATTTAAAGATAATACGCCTTTGGGTACTCTTTTTATACCTGTCTCTCGGATTAATCTCTCTTTGGGTAGGACGATAGGTATTCATATTTGGGTTTAGAATATACTCGACTTGATACTCAATCATTTTTTCAAAAGGAAGAAGGAATTTCTTCGTATCGCAATGTTCTAGGTTGCCTTCTATAAGTAGATTTAAAAGCGTATAAACGGACTCAATCGTACTAAGGCAAAGAGGTATGGGTTGTTGCTTGATTATAAATTTTGATTTGATTTCATTATCAAAGCTCACCCTTTTTAGTTTTTGCAAGTTCTTACTTAGTTTAAGCATTTTTCGCGCACAGGGCCAGGTGCCATCCAGAATGAAGATGTATGGGTTGTTGCCCATGAATGCACTTATTTCTGAACTTTCTTTTGTCGATAAGTTGAAATTATCTTTTCCTGGATAAAGTAAAAAAGAATTTTCTTTATCCAGTATTTCATTTACACGGTTATTATTGGTGAAGTCCACACCTACTATAATTTCTGCGTTTTCCAATTGAAGCTTAGTCATCTGTCCCGTTCCGTTTTTTTCTTTTTTGTACTCCTTCGGATGCATAAGAATAATAAAACGAGTTTTAGTTTTAATTGGACTGATGTGCACACAAATACATGTGCTTGAAGGCCTCCTGCATTTGTAACACTTGATTCTGGGATTTTTTATTTCTACCTCCAAAATGTGTATCTCTTTATTTTTGATTGGGCATAACGGCAGCAAATCTTAAGGCATGAAATCTTTCAACTTACTACGACCCCTGAGCAAAGATACTACCTTTAAATATATATAGTATTGATTCATTTGCTATTTACCACCGATTTATAGGAACGTATAATGGTGGATATGGATCCCGGTTTTGGGGAAATATTCGCCATTTTTTGGTTTTTATCGTTTTGTTTTTTTGGGGCGGTTGGGGGCGACGTTGCGGTTGGGGGCGTAGAGA
>JAJRQS010000323.1 GCA_024280135.1 Bacteroidota bacterium
AGGTAGCCTTCAACTTTTGCGACGTTTGGGTATTCGCTTAAAAATTCATCGACGGCTTGTTGTGTCGTTAATTTGAAATTGCCTACGGCTGTTTGACTTTTCGCAACAAAAGAAAAAGTCAACAAAAATGTAATCAGTGTAATTGTTTTAGTCATCATGATACGAGGTTTTAAATTTAGCTCTGTTTTTTTATAAGACGCTTTCCATGAGTCTTCTGTCCACAAGATACTTAATTATTTTCAATTATTTGTACTATTTCGACTCTTCTTTCTCTTGCTGCTCCGACAGAATAGATAGAAAGTCGCCTATTTGTTAATCGATCTTCAATGTGTGTAGGAGCTGTCGATTCCCCAAGTGGCTGTTCAGAAAAACTTAGTTTTCCTGAAGAAATATAGGTTTGTAATACGCCATTGTCAAAAGTGATAAAGTGATTTTTGACACTAGATATGCGCCTTGCGGCCAAAAAATCATTGTACTTGGATTCAGCTCTTGGGCTGGTATATCCTTTTAATATTATTTGGATTTGGGCACCCGCTTGAAGTCGTTGTATTAGTTCTTTTGTGAAAGTCTTTAGTGTTTCTCCTCCTTGCTTGACTTCATAATAGAAGAAGTCGGTTATGTCGTTAGCAGCCGTTTCCTTTTGGTCTTGGGATAATGGCTTGCAGTACGAAGTGATATAGGCTAGTCGTCTTTTTAGGTAGGGTTGATAGGTGTCTAAATATGTTTTTTGGGTGGTCGTAGCGGTCGTCCTATTGTCGGGTTGGTCATTCTCAAAAAATAGTTTGATGGGAAGGTTTGCCCAATTATTTGTTGATTTAGTAGGATTTACTTCCGTAAAAACAATTTTAGATTTGGGTGCTGGAGTTTTGGGCTTAATGGGCTTGAGATTTGGGGCATGGGTTTGAACAATTGTGTCAAAAGGTATGGGATTAAATTTTTGTACTTTGGGTTTGGGAGGGATGACAACAGCAATGGTTGTATCTTTTGATTTCGTCAGAACCAATAGACTATCGGGTTTGGGTGTGCTGACCGCTTTGGGTTGCGTATAATGCCATTCATATAGGTCATTGCAACATCGTTCATTTTTTTTATCGATGAATTGCGCCCCTGTTCTGTTAGAGGCTAAATAACCCAATTTGCCATCCTTTGCAGCAAAATAGTATAGGTCATTTGCAGGGCTATTGATGGGCTGGGGTAGGGGTTTTATTGCTCCATTTAGATCTAGTAAGTTAGTCGATTTTATTTTGAATATATCAAATCCGCCGATATTCAAATGTCGGGTCGAACTAAAAAACAATTCTTGATTATAATGATCATAAAACGGAGTCATTTCATCGCCTTCTGTATTGATAGCGCTTAAGTTTGTAGGTTTTTCTAATTGATGATTTTTGTTTATTTTAGCTATCCAGATATCAGATTTTCCTCTTCCTCCAACGCGGTCAGAAGAAAAGAGTAAATATTCTGTATTAGATTGATTATCAACATAGTATGACGGGTGAGTGGTGGTAAACTTGGGATGGTTTATGTTTAGTTTAATGGGTTTTTTCCAGCCTCTTTTTTTACGTTGCCGAAAGTACAAGTCACAATGAATTTTGGCTCCATCTTGATAGTTGCATTGTGTGTAATAGACCCCTGAATTGTCGGGCAGAAAACAGAGGTTTGCGGTAAAGTTTTCTTTGTCATTGAAGCCGTATTTTATGAGTTTACCTTTTTTATTTTGGGTAGCATAGAGGGACTTAGCTATTTTTCTTTTGGGGATGTTTGGGTCGTTGGAATGGGTAAATCTATAACTGGAATAAAACAAAGTATCTCCTTGCAAGACAGGTGCAAATTCCGAAAAACCAGAGTTTATTTTTTTACCCATATTTTTAATAGTATAGGCGGGTGATTTTTTTTGCGTAAGCGCATAAGTGCAATTTTCGATTTCATTTGCAGCCGCCTTTGTATGGGATCCATTTGTATTTTTTAATAGATATTGACTGAAATTTTTTGTGGCTTCTTGATAGGCACCTAATTCTTTTTGTACCCTGCCTAGTTGAAAATAGGCTTCTGGAAAATCTGCTAATACAGCTTCAAATGATTGGGCTGCTAGCTCTAGTAAATGGCATTGTTGGGCTGCTTTTGCATATTCGAAAGTATAAATAGGCTTGTTCTTTTTTTCTTTTGCCGCAAGGTAATAATCCATTGCTGTCTGACAATCTTGGTTGTCCATCGCTTCTTGAGCTGCTTGCGCAAAGGCACGATGGGATTGAGCTTGCGCTAAAGAAGTCAGTAGGCCCAGTAATAGTATGAGTTGAAACCGAATAGAACGCACTAAAAAATGGGGCATAACTTTGACTTTTTGGGTGGAACTACGGTGTTGGCAGTATATTGAATAGATAATTCTGGGCCTCCACGTCCGGCAGTAGCGATATTAAAATCTGAAGTATTGATGTCATAGCTAATGCCACCCGTCCAATTTTTATAATACAAATGTACCTCTGGAAAAAAAGCATCATTTTGGCGCAAGCCGGCTAAAAAAGAAATGGCTAAATCTTGATTGATTTCTTTGTTTAGATAGAATTTTAGACCACTGCTGAGGACTAATTCATTGTAGGCTAGTTGATGTCGATAGACGCTATTGAAAAGAAGATTTATTTTTTCCGCAAGGTAAGCTTCTCCAAAAAGATATAGGTTAATAGTAGGCGATAGTTGGATGCTTGGGTCATTGAAACCGACTTTGGGAAAGTTAAAATGGGCTAAAGAAACGCCTACATCGCCCCTTATTTTTTGACGGATATTAACCCTTGCATTGATGCCTACAATGATATCCGCATACCCAACGCTTGTATTGTCAAAGGCTTCTCCAGAAGCTAGTTCTTCATGATAGCTATCTGTAAATTGGCTGCCAAAGCTCAGCTTATCTGGATTATATTGTCGCGTGGCGTACCCCAGACCCAAGCCTACAGAAGCCATTAATGCTGGGCTTAGTTTCTTGGAAACGGTGGTATTGAATTGAACTTTCAAAAGACCTAAGCCTGCTTCTCCTGCTTTGTCGAATTGAAACTGTCCGCCAAATGCAACACGACTACCCAAAATTGATTTGCGCAGTACCTTTTTATCAAAATAGCCCAGAAAACTGATGTAATTCACAGGAACGGATGCCCATTGCTTGCGATAAATGGCTCCGCCACGAAATTCAGATCGAAAGGAATTGGATAAGGCGGGCGAGAGCAGTGAGGGGGCAAAGGCGTATTGTGTATAATGCACGTCCTGCCCCTTGCATAGAAGAGGAAAGGAAAGAAGCAGGAGTAAAATGAATTGTTGTACCTTTGTCATATTGATGTATTGGTTGCTAATGTAGCAATTTTTCAGATAAATAGGTATTTGTGGCAAAACAAAAATATAAAATAGGGATTACGGGAGGGATTGGGAGTGGTAAATCAACAGTTGCAGCCATTTTTAGTGTTTTAGGTATTCCAGTTTATTATGCAGATGATAGAGCTAAATGGCTGATGGTGAATGAACCAAAATTAGTAGATGCCATCAAAAAAATCTTTGGACAAGAAGCCTATTTGCCGAAAGGAGAACTCAATCGACCCCACATCGCAAAATTAGCTTTCAATAATCCCAAAATGCTCAAAAATCTGAATAAATTAGTTCATCCTGCGGTAAAAGAAGACTATCTCCAATGGCATGAAAAGCAACAAAATGTACCTTATACTTTGAAGGAAGCTGCCTTACTTTTCGAATCAGGATCTGCTAAAGAACTAGATGCTGTCATTGAGGTTTTTGCTGCCCAAAAGATTAGAATTAAGCGTGTGATGTTCAGAGATGGTATTTCGCGCAAGCAAGTGATGTCCAGAATTAAGAACCAAATGCCTGAGCTTGAAAAACGAAAATTAGCGGATTTTGTCATCACCAATGATGGAAAGAAAGGACTAATTAATCAAGTGATAACTTTACATAAAAAATTAACAAAATAATGAGTAAAATACTTTCCAGTAAAACGATTGTGCGGTTTCAAGATTGCGATCCTTTTAGACATTTAAATAATGCTCGATATGTGGATTATATGTTGAATGCAAGAGAGGAACAGGTTTTTGAAGCGTATGGATTGAAGTTGTTTGAGCGTGCAACCACACACCAAGAGGGTTGGGTTGTGAGCACTAGCCAAATTGCTTTTTTTAGACCTGCTTTGCCTTTTGAAGAGATTATACTAGATAGCCAAACATTCAAATATTCAGATATAGATCTTCAAGTAGAGTTCAGTATGTATGATAAAGATCGCAAGCGTTTAAAGGCATTTGCATGGATGAAATTTGTTTTTATTGACTTGAAAACGGGGCGTGTCAAACCACATGGA
>JAJRQS010000011.1 GCA_024280135.1 Bacteroidota bacterium
CCAGCACTATGGACGACGATGTCCACACCTCCAAATTCTAAGCATGCAAAATCAAAAGCTGCCTTGACAGAATCTGCATCCGTTACATTTGCAACAAATGTACGACATTGGTCTTTTGTGAAATCGTTTGCACTAATATTAAGATTCTTTTCATTAATATCCGATAAAACAACGACTGCTCCTTGATCCACCAATCTTCTAGCAATGGCAAATCCAATGCCACCACCCGCACCAGTCACTAAAGCAACTTTTCTAGAAAGAGGCTTTTCTTTGGGTTGGCGTTGTAATTTTGCTTCTTCTAGCAACCAATACTCAATGTCAAAAGCTTCTTGCAAAGGCAAAGAGGTGTATGAAGAAACCGCTTCAGCTCCACGCATTACATTGATTGCATTTAGGTAAAACTCCGAAGCAACTCTTGCGGTCTGCTTATTCTTTGCGAAAGTAAACATACCTACTCCAGGATATAAAATCACCACAGGATTAGGATCCCGCATAGCAGGACTATTCTTGCGTTTATGATTCTTATAATACTTTTTATAATCTAGTCTATAGTCCGCAAACTGTTTGGCTATTTTCTTTATCACTGCTGATGAATTAACATCATCGTTCGATTTAATATCCAATACTAACGGTTTAATCTTTGTCCTCAAGAAGTGGTCTGGACAAGATGTACCCATTGGGGCTAACTTATTGATATCCTTACTATTAATAAACTCTAGTACATTTTTATTATCGGAGAAATGCCCAACCATCAATTGTTCACTAGAAGCCAATCCTCTTAAAATCGGAGCTATTTCAGCCGCCTGTTGTATTCTATTTTTTCCCGCAAGGGACTTCACTTTCTGCCCTCCAAAAGTTGCTCTTTTTTTCTTATTTTTGCGCAAGTACTTCGTTGCCTTGTTCAGTGCATCAATACTATTCTTGTAGCACTCATAAGCTGTATCTCCCCAAGTAAAAATACCATGCCCTTCGAGGATAATACCTTTAATTTTTGGATTTTCTTCATAGTGTTTGGACAGCATCATACCCAGTTCAAACCCTGGTCTTTGCCAAGGCACCCAGCCCATTTTATCTCCCCAGACTGCTTTCGTTAATTGTTTAGAGTTTTTGGCAGCAGCAATGGCTATTACATCATCGGGATGCAAATGATCCACGTGCGCAAAAGGCAAAAAAGCATGGAGTGCTGTGTCAATCGATGGAGCTCTAGAGTCCAAATCATAAATGCAATGCTGATAAAGTGCTACCATTTCATCTTCATGGTCTCTTCCTCGATAAATTGTTTTTAGATTATTCAATCGATCCATGTATAATCCTGCTAACCCATTGCGTTTTATCGTTCCTAAGTCACCACCTGAGCCTTTGACGTACATGACCTCGACCATTTTTTTTGTGAGAGGATCTCTTTGTTTTACTTTACAACTCGTGTTTCCTCCACCAAAATTTGTCACCCTCAAGTCACTTCCCAACAGATTTGATCGATAAAGGAGTAATTTAATTTGGTCATTTTTAAGTGATTTCACTACTTTTTTATCCCACAAATCGTTGAGATAGAGGCCTTTAGTTGCAGACATAAATAATTGGTTTGAATTTTAGAAAGGTCAAAGATAGAACCTTTTTATCTGGTAAAAAAAAATTTACACAAACGTTTGCGTAAGATGTAAAAAAAATGTTATCTTTGCTCATGCTTGTATAATACAAGTCAACTTTAAATACGTCAACGGAGCTGATAAGTTCTAATAGGCTACAATCAATAAACAATAGATGAAGCAAGGATTGGTATTTCTTTTAGTATTTCTCTTTAGTCAAAGCATGTATGCACAAAAGGGCAATATTCATGGATATGTAAAGGAAGCTGCAAATGATGATCCGATGATTGGCGCTAGTGTATTTATAAAAGGCAGCAGCACTGGAACGGTTACGGACTTTAATGGTGAATTTACGTTGAATGGGATTGATATTGGAGAGCAGACGTTGGAGTTTAGCTATTTGGGTTTTACGACAATAGAGCAGGTAATTACTGTTACATCCGGAACGATAGAGTTAGATATCGCTATGGAATATGAGGCCGTCAGTCTATTGGATAAGGATATAGTCGTGACTGCTCAAGCAAGTGCTCAGATGGCTGCTATCAACAAACAACGTTCTTCTAATACTATTGCGAATGTCATCTCTGTGAAGCGGATACAAGAGCTGCCAGATGCGAATGCAGCAGAAGTGGTGGCGCGTCTGCCTGGAGTGAGTTTACAACGAGAAGGAGGTGAAGGAGCGAAGGTCGTAATACGTGGGCTTTCGCCAAAATATAACAAAGTAACTTTAGAAGGAGTAAAAATGGCTTCAACGGGGAGTGGAGATAGAAGTACAGATATGAGTATGATTTCTCCTTTTATGTTGGAGGGTATTGAAGTGTTCAAAGCTGCGTTACCAGACAAGGAGGCTGATGCACATGGAGGCAGTATTAATTTTGTATTAAAGGAAGCTCCAAAGAAATTCAAATTAGATGCCTATGTTTCTGGAGGTGCAAGTATGATAAGGCCTGTTCCTGATTACAAAACAGTCTTAGGTGTAAGTAATCGTTTTTTCAATAACAAACTAGGTGTATTTGTACAAGGTGATTACGAGAATAGGAATAGAACATCGCACAGTTTGTATTCGAGCTATAGAGCGGAAGAACCGCTAGACATTAAAACTGATGTAATTGCAAATACTATTGCGATAAAAGATGTTAGACGAAAAATAAATAGAATAGGAGGCGCTTTAGTTCTTGATTACAAAATTCCCAATGGTACAATCAAGTTTAGTAATTTTGGAAGTACCATCAAGAAAGGATATGTTAATCGTGCCGAAACGTATGGTTTACTGTACAAGACACACAATTATCAAATGGATTTGGCTAAAACGGACTTATTAGTCGCAACGAATGCATTAAGCATCAAAAGGACGTTTGGGTCATTTGATGTACAGTTAAAAGGCTCTAGAGCTTTCTCTAAAAACGAAACCCCTGAGGGAATTTCTATTCGTGCTCAAGAAGACGCGGCTTTTGATTTGGAGGTTAATACTAAAGCTTCATTAAAGGAAATCCTTCGATATGCAAAGAACAATTTACAAACTGCCCGATTAGAAAAAATCTCCTCTGGAAAATTATTTACACAAGAGAAAGAGTATGCTGTTAGTGCAGATGTGGAATATAAGTTAACGCTATCTAAAGCCTTAAACTTTTCTGTAAAGGTCGGTGGAAAGTATAAAAAACTTACTAAAGAACACGACAGAACAAGCACAAACATTCCGATTAGTTGGGGTCAACATGGCGCACCATACAGAGCTGCCATCGCAGATGCATTTGAAGGAGTTGAGTTATCAAACAATATTTCATATGCACATTTTTATGATCCCTCATACGACAATGATGCTTTTTTTAAAGGAGAATACCAACTCGCTGGTGCTTTCAACGAAGATGCTGCTGTAAAACTGGCTCAAATCGCGCGAGATGGCGATTTGTATCTAACGCACCACCCTACTGACAATATGTTTGACTATTCTGGACATGAAGAATATACAGCAGGCTATTTGATGACTACATTTAATTACAAGAAGCTAGTTACGCTTATTCCTGGTTTTAGGTATGAAGAGAACAAAACTACCTATACAGCCAATCAAGGAGATGCTTTAGCCTTCAATGAATATGTTGGTTATAAGTTCAATCCAGTCACGACAGAGCGGTTAAATAGCTTTTTGCTACCGATGGTTCACTTAAAGATACAACCCAAAAAATGGTTGACTGTTCGAATGGCATATACTGAGACTTTGGCACATCCAGATTTTTCTCAAATTATTCCTTCCAGAAATATTGCCATGTTTGATGTGAGCTGGAATAATCCTTATCTCAAGCCTTCAAAATCTCAAAATATTGATTTATATATTTCTGCCTACAATAATAAACTAGGGCTAGTTTCGGTAGGAGCCTTTAAGAAGCAAATCACAAACTTGATATTTGATACTGGAAGAGCCTTTATAAAAGAACCTGCAGATTTTGGTTTACCTAGTACACAAAAAGGGCGTAAAATCACTCGAATCATCAATAACAAGTTTCCGCTTGATTTATGGGGAATAGAATCAGAATACAAAACTAGATTTTGGTATTTGGATAATTTTTTAAAGGGTGTTGTATTGAATTTGAACTATACACATATCTTTTCAAAAGTAAAATACCCTATTACCCGAACGGAATCAACCTTTTCAAATGAACCGCCTTATATTGTTCAAATAAATGTTGATACTTTTTATGTTGACAAGTTCATCGATCAACCTAACGATATATTCAATGCTACGGTTGGTTACGACATAGGTGGTTTTTCCGCAAGGGTCTCTTATTTATATCGGACAGAAATCTTTTCAAGGGCAGCCTATTGGGAGAACCTACGAGCTAGCGCTACAAAGTATTCGAGATGGGATGTCAGTTTTAAACAAAGCTTTCCTAAAGGAATTGAAGTAATGCTAAATTTTGCTAATATCTTTTCGCAACCAGAAAAAGTGGTTTTAAAGAACAGCGGTTATCTTGTTAACCAACAATATTATGGAACAACGATAGACCTCGGAGTGAGGTATCGATTTCAATAAACTTATTTTTCACAAAACCTTTCAATCATGAAAAAATTTTTTACATTTTTGTCTATCACATTGCTGGTAGCCATTTCATTTTCAGCATTTGCACAGCCTGACACGGTGTTTATTGCTGGCAATCCTACTCCTGGTACGCTAAGAGATGCTATCATTGGAGATACAATGCCCAACGGTGACCGTGTCAACCCTCAGCGTTGTTATGAATTAGAGCGTGGCAAAACTTATTTTCTAGCTGGAATGCTTGATGCAAATTTCGATTTATGTATCATCGCAAATGATGATGAATCAAAACGTCCACCAGTTATCTCTCCATCTACGGCGCAAGATATTCCTCACGATTTTATTTGTCGTGGAAATGTTTATTTCAAAAACCTATACATTACAAATACAGCACCAGACGAAACTAGAAACTTTGGTGGTATTTTATGTTATGGAGAAGACAAGGAATACGTTATCGACAATTGTGTTCTTGAAGGTAATCAATGGAACGGTTTTGTTCTATTTAACAAGACAAAAAAAATCACCTTCATCAATAACGTAGTTCGTAATGCAGTCAATGGTGGAAGTCCTTGGAATGGTCGTGGACTTTCTTCAAGAGATTGGCCTGTAACCGAAGTCTTTATCGAGAACAACACATTCTTCAATCTAAATTCATTTGTATTTAGAGGGGAATGGAATGAGATAAAGAAACTAACTTTTAACCATAATACTATCGTTAACAGTATTAAGTGGCCTATCCAATGGCATTACCCTACAGATGCTAACTTCAATGACAATATCTTCTATAATACGCATAGTATGGGAGAATCTGACTATGAAAGTTCTGGGCAAGATGTTGACGGGCAGCCATTTGGTATTTTCAACTTATTTAAGTTAGATCAACATGCTTTTATCGATTCTTTAGAATATACAGAAGCAGGGAGAAAAGTCAACTTGAAGAGAAACAACTGGTTCTATTCTTCTGAAATTACTGATTTTTGGGCATCTATTGATTCTGTAAATGCAGAACCTTGGATGAACGCACGTACACAAGGTTGGTTTGATGATGACGCTAATTATCCATACTTAGCTGAACATTTCACAACAAACATGGATCCTATGTTTGTTAATGCGGGTACTCAAGGAAACTGGAGTACTGTTGATTCTATGGTTTTATTTATGAGAGGCCTTAGAGATACGAATGTTGTAAAGCCTGCTTACTGGGGATATGAGCCTGTAAAAGCTACTTATGATATTGAATGGCCTTTACCTGAAGATTTATCTTACACTAACGGTAATTTACTTTGGGTTGCACCTGGTGCATGTCCTTTAGGTGATTTGAATTGGTTCCCTGCGAAGAAGGAGCACTGTTTAACTGTAGCAAACAATCAACCTACGATTGAAGATGGTTTAACTGTTGAGCAAAACATGCCTAACCCTTTCAAGGGTCAGACTACTATTGCTTATTCTTTAGATAATGCTTCTAAAGTAAGTGTGAACATTCTTGATATCAATGGTAAAGTAATCACTACCCTATTGAATGAGCATCAAGCACAAGGTCGTCACACTGTTGAATGGAATGTAACGAACCAAGCTACTGGTACTTATTTCTATCAGATCAAAACTGATAATGCTTTAATTACTCGTAAGTTGGAGTTGATTAAATAAAATTGTGAAAGAGTTTAATTGGTTAAAATTAGATTCGTGAATATTGGGCTGGATACGCAAGTATCCAGCCTTTTTTTGTTTTGGGCTTTCGTCCGATATTTATATACTGTCGTCCGTATGCTTTGCTTTAGGGGCTACTTTTATTTTTCTAATACTACTCTCTCAAAGTGCAAACCAGCTGCAGTTGAAAGCGCAATGGTATAGATGCCTTCGGGCAAATGTGACAAATCAATAGCATCAATATCCTTACTACTTCCGACCAATTGCCCTAAAGTATTATAAATACGAATCTGTCCTTTTTCTTTTGTTGTAAAGCTTATTTTACCTGTTGTCGGATTAGGATAAATGAAAAATTGCTGAGTTTTTTTAACCTTAATATTTACTACTTTAGAGTAGGTCTGATGCCCATCAAAATCCTCTTGTACCAGTCTGTAATAACTCATTCCCCGAAAGGGGGTTTTATCTTCAAATCGATAAGTAGATTCGTTATTCGTATCTCCATTTCCAGTAACAAAACCAATCCAATCCCATGTAGTCAAATCTTTTGAACGTTCAACATTAAAGCCTTTGTTATTTAGTTCTGTCAAAGTTCTCCAATTCAGAAGTACTGTATTTCTTTCTTCTTTTGCTTCAAACAATATCATTCCAACTGGTAATAAACTACAATCTATCACGATGTCATTGGGTAAAATGGTCGCATCAATATTTGCAGACCAATCATTGGTATTCCAACCCGTGACCGTACCACAATTACCATTATTCCATCCTCCATTGCTTACGCCGTCTTTATTTGTCCAATTCACTTGATTGTTTTGGACTGTAATAGTACCGCAACTCGTGTTGTATTGATTCCATACATAGATACCTACGTTTGTGTAGGTTTGTTGAGAGCCGAATACTTTATTATTAGATACTTCAATATTCGTTCCACTAGAAACTCCTATACCATATTGTCCTGGGTCAACGAGTATATTATCTTTAACTACACAATACGAGCCACCATTGTCTCCAAGCAAAATTCCACCGCCACTATTGCTAGGCCCTCCACCTCTTATCCAATTCCCAATAATTTGGATTGGATCGGAAGCTGTACCATTGGAGATATACATATTGATTGCATCTTCTTGTCCACTAGAACCAACTGGATTTTCTACTACATTATAATTGACTAGATTCCCTGTGCCATTGACATTATTAAATTGAACTAATTGCCCTCTTGGAAAAGGTCCATTGACATTGGTTACCTCAATGTGGTTGACTTTTATGGTTTCACTATTCACGGCATACACACCCGTTGCCACATTGTCCATTCTGCAATCTAATATCGTAATATTCGTACAATTGAGTAAGTCAATCCCATTCCCCAAAGAAGGACCAATCTTACATCTTTCAATGGTGATATTGTGGCAATTCTTTAAACGAATAGCATTCCCATTTGGGTTTGCTATTTCTAGTTCAGAAATTGTAGTATTACTGACCCCGTCATAAGCAATTGGATTTGAAACAACATAAGGCCCACAAAAGGTTGCTCCAGCTTGCGCCAAAACATTAAATACCTGAGCAAATATTAAAAATAATATTAATTTAATTTTCATATTGTGTCATTTTTTATATAAATACTATTTAGCAAATTTAAGGGAAATATTTTTCATATGCTTAAGGGTCGAATTTATTTGTTGAGAAAATTACGAATGAGTAATTTTTAAGAAATGTTATGAGGCTAGCTATTGGGCACAGCCCATCCCCAAATTCGTTGTAAACTTTTGGTAAGGAATTGGTATTGGGCAAGCAAATTTGACCTGCAGGCCTGCCAGCAGGTACATACACAACGTGTACGCTATGTGGGTATTAATGCATAACTATAAAAAAAGGTCGGGCTAAAAAGCCCGACCTATAGAATCCGCAAATCACTAACCATTGATCTTCACTAACTAAACTTATCACGAATTCTTCATGTAATCAGCAGTCGGTACACCTTATTATGCGCTAGCCGTCAAAAGCGGCCAGTCCATAATGAGGCTGGTAAATACCTAATATCATTAATCTACTTCCTTGTGGATGTATGCATTATTTGACCTCGTATCCAAATGGCGATCAGCAGTCACACCCCAGTCTGACATTTCATCATCCAAATTGATTTCGTCCAATAAAATTCTTCTACGTTTGTATGCAGGCATGCTTTCCATTTCTGCAAGAGTCTGACGAGAATCTAATTTACTAGGATTATTTTGCTTCAACAAAGCAGCTTTACGTCTGCGTTCTTCATCCATACGTTTTTCACGCATTTCCAATTCTAATTCATTTTGCGAAAGTAAATCTTCTTGAAAGAAAGAAGTTCTTTTGGATTCAAACTCAAAAGTATTTTTACTCCCCGAACCCACTGACAACGCTTCATCAATAGAAACAGATTCATCCAAACTTACAGTATGGCGATTATTTCTTTTAGGCTGAGAGAGGTCACTCGCATACTCAAATCCAGTTGCAATAATCGTAATAGCAATTTCATCACGCATAGCTGCATCATGACAGTTACCCCAAATTACATTGGTACCATTACCCACTTCTTGATTGATGAAGTCCGTAATCTTCTTGATTTCCATCATAGTCGCTTCCTTGCGTCCATAAGAGATTTGCATCAAAATATTAGTTGCTCCTTGAATATCATTCTCTTCCAATAGAGGAGAGTTTAAGGCAGCTTCAATGGCTTCCATAGCACGATTATCGCCTTCTGCTTTACCCGTACCCATGACCGCCTTACCGCTATTTCTCATGACTGTGTTTACGTCTTCAAAATCAACGTTTACATAACCCGGAATAGTGATAATTTCAGCAATACCTTTCGCTGCAGTTGTTAAGATATTATCTGCTTTCGCAAAAGCTTCATTTAATCCTAAGTCACTATAAATTTCCATTAGTTTATCATTGGAAATTACCACTAAGGTATCGACATTATCCCGTAATTCTTTTAGACCCTCCATGGCAAACTTCTTACGTTTACCTCCTTCAAATCCAAAAGGAATCGTTACAATACCGACTGTAAGGATGTCCATTTCTTGCGCAAGCTTGGCAATAACGGGAGCTGCTCCTGTACCTGTACCCCCACCCATTCCGGCAGTGATAAACAACATTTTAGTGTTGTCTTCCAAATACATTTTTATCTCCTCAATAGACTCTTCACAAGCTTTCTTACCAATCTCTGGTTTAGAACCCGCTCCACGTCCTTCCGTAAGGTTTGGACCTAATTGGATCTTGTTAGGGATAGGGCTAATTTCTAATACTTGCGCATCTGTATTACAAAGGATAAAGTCCACTCCGTGGATACCTTGCTCGTACATATAGTTTACAGCATTGCCGCCTCCGCCACCGACTCCGATGACTTTTATAATTGATTTTTCACTTTTAGGAATTTCAAATTTCATGATTAGTTAGTTTAGTGTTTGAACAAATTCAGTTAATGCGGATTGAATTTTGTCACCGGGTGATTAAATGTGTAAGTCGGGTTCTACCTCAAACCATTTTTTGGTTTTCTTAAATACTCTATCCAAGAAAGAAGTCTTTTCTTCAACTGTCGTTTCTTCTTCCAAAACAACTTCTTCTTCCTTCTTGCTTGGCGTATCAGTCGGTACTTCACCATTTTCAATACCATTCAACAACAGTCCCACGCTTGTAGCATAAATAGGACTTGCCAAACCTTCCGCATATCCATGTGCAAAACGATCACGTGGCACTCCAATACGACAGACAAAAGATGTATGGTACTCAACTAACTTATCTAAGTGATTCAATAAAGCACCACCGCCAGTAATAACAATACCAGCAATCAATCCTCTTTCAAAACCACTACGCTTCACTTCCCAAAGAACAAAATCAAAAATTTCTTCTACTCTCGCCTGAATAATCAACGCAAGATTTCTTTCAGAAATTTCTTTGTGTCCTCTGTCATTAATACCATTAATAGAAATGATTCGATTATCATAAATTTCATCTGCTAAAGCAGAACCAAATTTTACTTTTAATTTTTCAGCATTCTTTTTGGTCACATGACATCCTTCAGCGATATCATCCGTGATAGCGTTGCCGCCAAAAGGAATGACAGCCGTATGGCGAATGATTCCATCCTTAAAAATACTTAAATCCGTAGTACCCCCTCCTATATCAACAAGGGCTACACCTGCTTCCTTCTCTTCATCAGAAAGCACCGCATGAGCAGAAGCGATTGGCTCCAAAGTCAGGTCAACTGCTTTGAGGCCTGCCCGCTCCACACAACGAAAGATGTTGGATGAAGCGGACGTCTGCCCTGTAATGATGTGGAAGTTAGCTTCCAACCGTACGCCAGACATCCCAATAGGATCAATGATCCCTTGTTCTGAATCTATCGTAAATTCCTGAGGAATTACATGCAATATTTTGTCTCCGGGCGGTAAAACCAGTTTGTGCATGTCGGAAATCAACTTCTTAATATCAGCTTCGCTGATCTCATCATGGTTATTATCTCTTGTCAAAAGTCCTCTGTGTTGACGACTCTTGATATGCTGGCCTGCAATTCCTACATGCACTGTAGAAAATTTTTCGCCAGCTGCTGTTTCAGCAATTTCAATAGCGCTTTTAATGGCGCTCACTGTTTTTTCAATATTAGAAACGACTCCACGATTCACTCCAGTAGAAGCGACTTTGCCAATTCCTAATACTTCTAATTTTCCAAATTCATCTTGACGACCTGCAATCGCACAGATCTTTGTCGTACCGATGTCAATGGCAACCGTTAACGGTCTTTGTGTAGGTTGAACTTGTTTTTCAATTTGTTCCATAGAAAATAATTTTATGTAATTTATTAGCGTTTACCAGCGCTTACAAACTACTTGGTTAGTGAATTTTAAATTAATGGTTTGATATTTTCTCCATCCTTCACGAGGCATTCCCTCCTTATAAAAGATGAGTAGTTTTTCAAATTTTTTGACCATTTGGTCAGTTGTTCCTAAGATGATTGATGTTTTCCCAAACTCGGGACTCAACACCAAATCACCCGATTTATGCACTGATATTTGTGATACTAATGCATCTATTACTTTATTCTTCTTTAAGAATTTCGCTAATAATAAAACATCATGCAAAGGGTTATTCGACCCTTGAAACTCTTTATAATATGCTGGCAAATAACCCGTTGCAACCGGGACTCTTGCCGTTGCGTATTTAGAAGTCGGTATTTTAATCCCTTCCGCATCCAAATAATAATTCATTCCATTATTATCAATAATTCGCAGTATTGGTTGACGTTGTTTAATCTTAATATGTACTTTATTATCTGCATCAATCCAGACTTCAGCATTTTTAACGAAAGGATCTTCTTCTAAAACACGCTCCATTCTATCCAGACGAACTTGATTCAAATCCATTCCGTCTATTTCCTCGACGAAGCTATTTTGAATGACACGCTTCACATCTCTTTCCATAATCAAGAAACCTCCCTTCTCCCCTAGTGCCTGAATCTCCACGACTAATTCGGTCGTCCGGCTATGCCCTTTAAAACGTGCCGCAGCCATGGCTACCACTAGCATAAAGCCAGCTCCCAGCATCCAATAGGTCTTGCGTAATTGTTCGTTTATTTTATTTAATCCTTTCATCTTAAGCTTGTGATTTATGAACCACGTCTATTATTATTTTTGCAATTTCCATATCAGCATTGGGTTTAGCCATTGCTAGAAGGTTTGTTTGTAGCTGATTTCTTTTTTCATTATCATCCAACAATGCCACCGTTTCTGTCCACATTTTTTCTACTGCTTCTACGTCTTTGACCATCAAAGCTGCATTTTTACTTTCCAGTGCTTTTGCATTTGTTGTTTGGTGATCTTCCGCCACATTTGGAGAAGGCACCAAAACAGCAGGCACACCAGCCACTGTTAATTCTGAAATGGTCAAAGCGCCTGCACGACAAACAGCTACATCCGCCACTGCATAAGCCAAATCCATCTTATCAATAAAAACCATTGCTTTTACATTTGGTAATTGAGCTGTCGGACAATTTCCAAAAGTATCTTTGTACAACCGCCCCATCTGCCATATCACTTCCACATCAGGTCTTGCTTCAATCAATTCCTTCGCTGCATCCATTGCTTGGTTAATCGTTCTAGCTCCTAAGCTACCCCCCATCACCAAAATGGTTTTCTTATTCATATTTAAGCCAAAATGCGCTTTCGCAATAGCTTTATCTTTTTCTTCTTGCAAGTCTTTTCTTACTGGATTACCCGTTAAGACAAGCTTTCCTTTCGGAAAAAATTTATCAAGTCCATCATACGCCACACAAATCGCAGAAGCTTTTTTTGCCAGTAAGCGATTCGTCACTCCTGCGTAAGAATTTTGCTCCTGCAAGACTGTTGGAATACCCAGTTTATTGGCCATTTTCAATGCCGGCCCACTCGCATACCCTCCTGTACCTACTGCCACATCTGGTTGAAAATCTTTAATGATTCTTCTAACTTTCATTAAAGACCTGACCAATTTAAAAGGGAAGGCTAAATTCTTCAAAGTCATCTTGCGATGAAAACCTGCAATCGGTAAACCTTGAATTTTAAACCCAGCTTGAGGTACTTTTTCCATTTCAATTTTCCCCTCAGCCCCAACAAATAAAATGTCAATATCCGCATCGATCTTTTTCAATGCTTTGGCTATTGCTATAGCCGGAAATACATGTCCTCCTGTCCCACCACCTGATACAATTACTTTCATGAGCCCGGTTCTATTTCCATATCAGGAATGGCATCTTTTGACGAAAGTCCCTCAATATATCTACTCACACTTAATATCATTCCGAAGGCTATTGCAGATACTAAAACGGAACTACCTCCCATACTCACTAATGGTAGCGGCAATCCAGTAACAGGCATTAAATTTACTGATACTGCCATATTTGCCAACGCTTGTAACACAATCATAAAGCCCAACCCAACTGCTAGTATAGAACCAAACGCCTTTGGGCTCTTAGTCACTAGTCTAGCTATTCTAAACATCAACGCCACATAAAGCAACCAAATAAAAGTCGCACCCACTAAACCATACTCTTCCCCAATAATCGCATAAATAAAATCCGCATAAGAAGAAGGCAAAAAGTTTCGTTGCACACTGTTTCCAGGCCCTACTCCAAAATATTCTCCATTCGCTATCGCCATCTTACCTTGAATCACTTGGAAGTTATCTCCTTCACCCGTTACAAAAGACCTCATTCTTCTAACCCAAGTGCCGACTCTTACATACTCTGGGAAGAAATTACCGATGGTCACCAAGAAGCTAAACAAAATAATTCCTCCAGTCATCAAAGCAACCAAAAAGCTCATTCTCACTCTCCCTACAAACATCATCCCCATTGCCGTTACAAACAGAATCATTGCCGTTGACAAATCCGATGGAGCAATTAATCCACAGATAACCAATACAGGAAAAATGATAGGCAAAAACCCTTTCTGCAAATCTTTAATTGTTTCTTGACTAGTTGTAATGGCTCTTGCTACATAGACGACTAAAGCTATTTTTGCCAAATCTGAAGTCTGAAAAGTCAATCCAATGCCGGGCACTGCCAACCAACGCCTTGCAGAGTTTACATCCACACCCGCCGCCATCGTAATCACCAAAAGAGGTACACTTATCAATAATAAATACGGCGCCATTTTCATATAAATCTGATATGGCATCGTATAGGCTGCATAGGCTACTATAAAGCCAAAAACCAATGTTGTCGAGTGCTTCAATAAGTAATACTCCGTATTACCCCCTTGATACCGGTACGCCAAAGTACCCGTTGCACTATACACAACAAGGATAGAAAATAAAGCTAACAAGAACATAATCGTCCAAATTACTTTGTCTCCTTTTAGGTTACCTAATATATTTTTGACGCTCGCCATTATCTAATTTTCAATGTCATTATGGTAACGATAGCCAATAAAATACCGACTATCCAAAAACGTGTTACTATTTTTATTTCTGGCATCCCCAACTTTTGATAGTGATGATGCAAAGGGGACATTCTAAAGATCCTACGTCCTTCCCCGTATTTTTTTCTTGAATATTTAAAGTAGCTCACTTGCAGCATTACTGAAAAGGTCTCGACCATCATCACTCCACTCAAAATGGGTAATAATAATTCCTTTCTTAATAAAATGGCCAAGGTTGCAATCACTCCCCCTATCATCAAACTTCCCGTATCGCCCATAAAAACAGCTGCCGGAAATGAGTTATGCCATAAAAATCCAATCGTTGCACCAAAGAATGCGGCAGCAAAAATGACTAATTCTGACGACCCCGGTAAGTACAGGATATTCAGATAATTAGCTGCTATTTTGTTACTTGCCATATAGGCTAATACCGCTAAAACCAAGGCCATGATTGCCGAAAGACCCGTGGCCAAACCATCAAGGCCATCAGTCAGATTAGCGCTATTTGAAACCCCTGTCACAATAAATATGACGATAGGTATAAAAACTAACCAAACTAATGACCGAGCTTGTGGTTCTCCCATGAACCCTAAAATCTTTGAATAATCTATATCGTATGCCTTAGTAAAAGGCACATTCGTCAAAGCCGCTTTTGCCCAAACAGAAGCAACTTCTTCTTCTCCATTATTATCTAATTGCTTTATTTCTTTTACAACCTCGTACCCTTCTCTTTGGGCCAATTCAGGACTCATCCCGACCACAATATCATTACTGTTTAACATCGTCAAACCCACTATCAAACCTAAAACAACTTGTCCTATTAATTTAAACTTTCCACTCAATCCTTTTTTATTCTTGCGAAAAACTTTGATATAATCATCTATAAAGCCGATTAAACCCAACCATACAACTACTAATATCATTAATTGAATATAAGTGTTGCTCAAATTCGCCATCAACAATACAGGAACCAAAATAGCCATGATTATAATCAAGCCACCCATGGTTGGTGTACCTTCTTTTTCTTTTTGACCTGCTAGCCCTAGCTCCCTGACTGTTTCTCCAACTTGCATTTTGCGTAAGTGCTTAATGATACGCCCTCCAAAAGCCATAGAAATCAATAAAGAAATGATCACTGCCATACTTGCTCTAAAGGAAATAAAGTGAAACAATCCCGCTCCAGGCAGATTGTACGCTTCATCCAAATATGTAAACAAGTAGTATAACATTTCTTAATTGTGTTTATTTGAAACCGTTAAAAATTCATTCAATAATGCTGCTTTGTCATCAAAAGGTAATTTCTTTCCTTTGACTATTTGGTATTTTTCATGGCCTTTTCCTGCAACTAAAATAACGCCATTGTCTCCTGCTAATCGACAGGCAGTTTTGATGGCTGCTCCCCTATCTACGATATCCAACACTTTTCCAATATGTTCATTATCAACACCTTCTATCATTTCTTGAATAATAACTTCAGGTTCTTCGCTTCTTGGATTATCACCCGTAAAAATGGTCTGATAACTTTCAACTGCTGCCATTTTACCCATTACAGGTCTTTTCGTTTTATCTCTATCTCCACCACACCCTACAACTGTGTAAAGTTTTACATGATCCTGTTTTATTTCATTGATTGTATCTAATACTTTCTGCAAAGCATCAGGTGTATGTGCATAATCAATAATACCCATTCGCTTACTATTTGGATCTATGACTTTCTCAAAACGACCCGGTGCACCCGGTAAGCCACTCAACACTTGTAGTACTTCCATCTCCTCCTCCCCTAATAATAGGGCCACAGCAAAAGCTGTCAACATATTATATGCATTAAACTGTCCAATCAAC
>JAJRQS010000012.1 GCA_024280135.1 Bacteroidota bacterium
GATGCTTCTGCAAATCTAGGTCGAGGTGGTTTTACGGGCAAGTCTGAAGATATGTTTAAATTCAAAACACCCCAATTGTATAATCTAGCAGACTCACCCTTTTACGGGCATGGATCGAGTTTTAATTCAATAAAAGAAGTTGTCGAATATAAGAATGAGGGGCTTCCGCAAAATGCAAATGTCATCCCACTCCAACTTTCTCCTTCTTTTGTTTCGTTGAACCTCACGAAATCTGAAGTCGAAAATTTAACGACTTTCTTAAAGACGGGTTTGAGAGATCCTAACTTGATGAGGTATGTTCCTTCGTCGGTTCCTTCTGGAAATTGTTTTCCCAATAATGATCCACTTTCTAAATTAGATATGGGTTGTGAATAAGGAATAGCATTGTAATGGAAAAGAAAAAACCGCCATGTTAAACATGGCGGTTTTTTTATGGATTATAGCCCCAAAAGCACCTCCAAGTGATGTTGGCGAATGCCAAAATAATCTTTTGTATTCTGAATTTTCTGCTTTAACTTTCCTACATCTATCTGTTGGTTAGGTTTTCTTTCGGCTACTATTAGGACATTCTTAGGGGTATGCGCATCTGAAATGAATTCAAAAACCTTCGTTTTATAGCCATGTAATTCTAAAAGTAAAACCCGAATGCCATCCGTCACCATTTCTGCTTGTCGTTCTAAAAAGACACCATGTTTGAGTAAAAAGTCTAATTCATTTTTTTGCTTGTTTTTCTCAATTTCAGATCTTATTTGATGGTGACAACAAGGCGCGACCAAAATAAGATCGGCTTGCGCTGAAATGCCTTTATAAATCGCTTCATCCGTAGCTGTATCGCAAGCGTGAAGCGCAATCAATACATGGACATCAAAATCTGGCTGATAGTTTTCAATAGTCCCTTGTACAAAACTCAAATCAATAAAATTGGACTTAGTGGCAACATCATTACATAAGTCCACTAGGTTTTGTCTGAATTCTACCCCCACAGCTTTTGTCGGTACTTTTAATTCATGGTTGAGATAATCATAAAGCGCAAATGTGAGATAGCCTTTTCCTGCACCCATATCGACTACATGGGTTAGAGGGCGAGTAGGTAGTTTTTCAAGAAGACTGCTGAGTATTTCAATATAATGATTGATCTGTTTGAATTTGTCTTGAGTGCTTTTATAGACCTTTCCATCTTTGTCTGTGATGTTTAGATGGTGGAGGTATTTTTTATTTGTTGCAGGGATCTTACGATTCTTTTGGTGGTCATGTTGAAGGCTTGGAGTATTAGATAGCGTAGCTTTAAGTTCTTTAAGCTTACTCGTGTTCATGGTAAGCTTAAGATTATAATCTTGGTTAATTGTAAATAAGTGAGCCTTTCTAAAGTTATGAAAATGAATGAGTTCTACAAGTTTTTTTATAGCATTTTTTAAGGTGTGGTTTTTCGTTATATCCTGCGTTTTGTGCCGGAAGACAAAGGACAATAACAATTGCTTTTTTATCAAAGCGGGTTTAATGATTACTTTTTGAAGCGTAGCATCGGTGCCATAATAATGGGTCAATTGTAATTTGACGAAAGTACTATCATTAAAGCTTTCTGTCAGTTTGTCTAGAAAATCTTGTGTGGCATCTGACATCTATTTAGCTAATTTGATTCTTTTGTAAACGATGTTTCCGCCGGAGTACACATCAAAAGTAAGACCCGCACTGACGCCCGCCTTAGCAATCTTTACGGCATCAAATCCTTTTTGCTTATAGACTGAATGCATTGCACCCAATGCATAGCGAGTACCACTCCCGATTGACCAAAAGTGATCATAATGAGAGACCTCTCGCATGGGGTCTAATTCAAAAATGCCATGCTTGTTGATTATCAATAAGTAAAACCTAGAGGACTCTACATCATCCGAATCTTCATCTTTTTCTCGAATGAAATAATCCTTTTTTAGAATGGGATGTAATTCATGAAAGAACTTGTAAATACTGTAAACACTTGAAAAATCAGGCTTCTTATCATAGTTTTTAATGAGGTCTTGCAAGACCATTTGCATGGAAACGCTACCTGATAACCCAATGATAGACTTTCCCCATTTAAAGAGTTTTTCATCGTTTTTTAAGAATCCTGGCGGAATCTTTGAGCGTCCAAAAGTTGTTTGTGATTCACTGGCAATGCATACATATCCATCTTTAACGACGGCTGCGATTGTGGTCATAGGGTTTTTGTTTGAGGTATTTAAAAGTTGGGTTTTCTCTTTTCAAGGAATGCGCTAACACCTTCTTTAAAATCATCTGTGCCGAAGCATTTGCCAAATTCACTGATTTCTACATTGTAACCATTTGTTTTGGTGCTAAAAGCGCCTTCAATCGCTTTTAAAGCAGATTTTACGGCAGAAGGTGAATTACGAGCAATTTTCTTGGCTAATTTGAGGCAATGGGGTAGTAACTCTTCTGGCTTCACGACTTGGTTAACTAGCCCACAGTTATACGCATCCTCTGTATTTATCATCGCTGCAGAAACAATCATCTCTGTTGCTTTGCCTCGTCCTACTATTTTGGGCAAGCGTTGTGTTCCACCATATCCAGGTATTAAACCAAGCGAAGTTTCAGGCAAACCCATTCTAGCATTATCGGAAGCAATCCGTATGTGACAAGCCATAGCCAATTCTAATCCGCCTCCCAAGGCAAATCCATTAATGGCAGCTATTACTGGCTTCGGACATTTTTCGATCTTATCAAATAATATTTCGTGCCCAAGAGCAGCCAATTGCGAACCTTCTGTTACACCAAATTCTGCAAATTCTTTGATGTCAGCCCCCGCAACAAATGCCTTCTGACCACTACCCGTGATGATAATAACCCGTACTTCAGGGTTTTCTGCTAAATCGTCAATAGCTACGCTTAACTCACTGATAACCTGACTATTAAGTGCATTGAGTGAGGCGGGTCTATTAATGGTAATAGTGGCAACATAATCTTGAATCTGAAGTAGTACAAGTCCCATAGTTTGTTTTATTTTTTAAAAAGAAAGCCTGAACGATGCCCAGCTCTGACAAACAAAGCTAAGGTGAAAAATAACATCGCAAGCGGTAATTTTTGTGGAAGCAGAAACCATAAAAGCAAGCCAATGATTAAGTAATAAAAGGCTACTTTCCAAGCTCCTTTAAGCTTAAGTGCTGCAAATATCGGTAAAATTAAGAAAAGAGGGTTGCCCCAAAGTAAATTAAAATTTTGGTGACAGACTTCATGTTGCGTGCTCGTCCACATGAAGGTGAAAAGTAAGCCTGAAAGAATGGCCGATCCGAATAAAAGGGTATCAAATACGCCTTGCCAAAAAAAATTGGATTTGAAACTAACCATCAGACTCAAGAATAGGATGCCGATCATAGTGAAAATCGGACCATTAAAGCTAGCAGGCTCCATTTCTGTCGCTCTCGGCAATATTTCTTTTGAGGGTTTAAGTAGTAGTTTATTGCCCACTTTTGCTTTCGCCAAATTTGCAGAAAGATAGTCTGGAAGAAACATCTCCATGCGATTGTCTGCGAGGTCATCAGTGGGTTTTCCTAAGATAAGATTGGTGCCGAAGTGATACCAAGGCGTGTCTGATAAATAGGGTTTTAAAAGGGTTCTAAATGATTTTGTGGATTGGGTGCTAGGCGGATAGGTGACACCTAGTTCGCTTTCACATAAATCTCTAATTCTAGTTGAGCAATTATCGAAGAAAAAATCATATAGATAGGTGCGGTTTTCGGGTTTCATGTTTTTTGATAGAAACGCTAAGACTTTATTTTTTTGTGCATCGGTTAGATCCAATTCTTGCTGGATAATACCCCGTCCTTGAAGTTGGTATTCATGAATAAAGCCAGCATATGGTTCTGGGCTGAGTTTGTATAACAAATCTCCTTTTATAAATTTTACGGCAAAGTTTGGGGTATTAAAATCAAAAGTCCCATAATTATATACCACTTTTTTCCGCAAGGAAGGATATTCTATCAAAAGGGCACTATGACCATAGGTTGAATAAATTTCACTTCCTGGAGAACAAGTTAATAGACTGATAATGACTTGATTAGCATAACTAGCTTGCGCAAAAATAAAAAAGAAGAGAAAAATTTTAAATCGCATTATTTACGTTGTAATTTTCGCCAGAAGTTCAAAAGCATTTCATTGAAATCTGCTGAAACATTTAATTTAATAATCAAAAGTACA
>JAJRQS010000324.1 GCA_024280135.1 Bacteroidota bacterium
AGGGAATTAACTTAGTATCGTTAATTTCTCCGACTATAGCTAATAAACTATCTTTTAAAATTTTTACCTCTCCACGGCCTAGAAAGCAAAAGCCTGAAGAGGTCGCTTTTTTAGCGAAAGCTAAGAAAATAGAAATACTACTGGAAGGTAACAAGGTGCAAGCTTACCATTGGGGCTCAACAGGACCTAAAATTCTTTTTTTACATGGCTGGGAATCCAATGCAGGACGTTGGCGTTCTTTTGTACCCCCATTATTAGCGAAAGGTTTTCAGGTACTAGCTGTTGACGCTCCAGCGCATGGAGCTTCCGAAGGAAGTCGATTGCACTTGGTTATTTTCATGGAAACGATAGCTAGGTTATTAGAAGAGCAAGGGCCTTTTTATGCCATTGCTGGGCATTCGATGGGTGCAGGAGCAGCGGTGTTGACACTTGCGACTATGGATAATATTTCACGACCCCAAAAGCTTGTCTTAATGGGATGCTTTTCGGAGGTAAGTAATATTTATAAGACTTATGAGCAGATGTTGGGGCTTTCGCCAAAATTGGTAAAAGGTTTTGATAAAACCATTCTCTCTTTGTCAGGGCATAATGTAGCCTATTATTCTATTGCGGACAAAATTAAAGAACTTAGTAATATTGAAGGCTTGGTGATTCACGATAAGGGGGATAAAACCATCCATGTCTCTGAAGCGCAATCTATCGCCGAAAACTGGAATAATGCCCAATATATCGAAACAGAGCGCTATGGGCATAGCCTACAAGGAGAAGAAATCTTTCAGCTAGTGACTGACTTTATGGGGTCTCCGACTGAGAAATAGCATTCTTGAATTATCGAATCACTATATCATTTATAAATTCTTCCCCCAATTTCTTGTTCAGTAAATCTATCAATTTAGCTTTTGACATTAATAATTCATTGCGTAGTGGAGCAGAGGTAAGACGTATATGAAGTACTTGTTTTTTTAGGCTAATATCTGTAGTATAATTATCAATTAATTTGCCCATGACTTCTACCCACGAGCTTTTTATTTTAGCTTCGTAGAGTTTGGGCTTGAGTTTGTGCTCTTGAATAAACATCTTAAAAACATTCCCTAAATCATTGCTATTTTTGTCAGACATCTGCTAGCTAAGTTGAAATATTTCTTTTAAATAAGTGCGTCTTTTTTTGATAACTCTAGGCGCATAAGGCTGGAGCATTTGAGCGAATAAACCATTGGGTTCTTCTGGATAGGTGCTTAGTTTTTTAATGCCATTTTTGTGTAAACTACTCAGTAGCTCATTTAAAATAGCACCTTCGAGACCTTGCTCTTTCCACTCTGGTAACGTTGTGATTAAGTATAAACAAGCTATGTCGTTTTTCTTGAGGGCTTTGGCTATTTGAAATTGACCAAAAGGCAATAATTTTCCATTTGCTTTTTGGTGTGCTTTGGCAAAAGAGGGTGTAGCAATTCCAAAAGCAACTAGCTGCCCCGTGCTGTTGCCAATAAATTTTACTAAATCATGGTGTATATAATTTATAATCCTTTTTTTATAAACATTGACCTCATCCGTAGTCAAAGGTGCAAAATGTTTTTCAGACGTGCGGATATTTTTTAGTAAGATGAAAGCTTGGGTGAGCAAACTCTGAAGATCTTTTTTCTTCTTGATAGGTAAGATCTGGAGACCTAATGCTGTAAAAAAAGACTCATTTGGAGTGGCGGCAGGTACATCTATTTCCAGCTCCTCCAGTTCTGTATGGTATTTATAGCCTAAAGAATCCAAGTGCTTAGGGTAGTACGAATGGTTATATAATGTACTTATAGTGGGTATTTGCTCATACCCTTCATACAATAATCCTGCTTTCTCAAAGGAGGCTAGGTGCATGGGGCCATGAAGATGTGTCATGTCTCTTGCTTTCGCCCAATCTTCGATATATTTGAACAAAGCCCTTGATACTGCAATGTTATTGATGAATTCAATATGCCCAAATCTTGCTTGTGCAGCTCCTTGAGCTTCATTTTCATTCACATTTAGTAGCACTGCTGCTCGACCGACGATAGTATTCTTGTTATAGGCAAGAATTAGCTTTAGCTCTCCATGTATGAGCATTGGGTTTTTACTGGATAGCCGAATTTTCTCATCATGTATCATCGGAGGAACCCAATTGGGGTCGCCCTCATAGTGATTGAATTCAAACTTGATAAAGCTATTTAACTCAGAAGAGGAGTTAACCTCTTTTATTCGTATTTCCATTTAGGTGTTTCATTCTGTAAAGACAAAAATACCAATTTTTTGTGACTAGTGGCTTTCGTTTGATGTTTTTATTCACAGATTTTTCTGTAAATGATTGGGGTACCTCAAATCAAACAATTAATCCATCATTTTTCCTTTTTTGAACAGTTTTAATTTTGCCCGAGGAAAGTTTCTTTGGACGTATTTTAAGCCAACTTCTCCGACAGTTCGAGTAGCAAAATTTCCCGTAAGGTAAATGTAATCTCCATTTGGAGGACGAAACTGGACGATATCTGAATAGGTCTTAAAGATAATATCGCTATTGGGTAGTTCGTAGGGTGAGCGTTTGATTTGGACACTATATCCAGTAAAATCGGAAGCCACTTCTTTTATCACACGAATAACATCTGCATCTTCATCCTCTGTTTGGATTTTACCATGTCTAGTTTTTGTAGCGGATTGGGGCGCTTTAACTGTTTCTTCTTCATCAAGAAGTTCATCCTCAAAAGGATCTGATTCTTCCAATTCATTGTTTTGCACCTTTGCTTTCTCTACTTTTTCATTTTGTTTGCGTTCAGGTTTTGGTGAAGTGATTGCTTCTTTAGTCTTTTTTACATTTTCTTTGCTCGCGGCGATTTTTTCCAGCTTCTGTACTATTTCTTTTTTCTCGTTTGTAGTTTTCGCCTTTTGCGTAGAAGGAGTTACTTCTTCAGTAGATGTGTTGTGTCCAAATGCTTTCTTGGCTCTTTCTTCCGCATTTTTTAACTGCTTATCCGTAGGTTTAAGTTTCTTTTTCTCTTCAACTTTATCGACCTTTTCTTCTACCTTATCAATCTTTTCTTCAACCTTATCGACCTTTTCTTCAACCTTATCGACCTTTTCTTCAACCTTATTAATCTTCTCTTCAACCTTATCAATCTTTTTAACAGGATCAACAGGTGGTCCAAAATTTTCAGTTTTACTTTTCTTTTTTGGCTGCCCTTCTTCACCTTTTACCTCTTGCTCCAATTGTTTTTTCAAATCTTCTGGCATCTCGCCACCCTCAGGAATCTGTATTTGTTCTCCGCCCATTACATCCTCTAATAGAGCCGCCATTCTTTCTTCTTCTTTGATTTTTGTCAAAGGCAATTTTATAAATTGATTAGCCAGAAGACCCGTAATCACTAGTTCTGTTCGTCTATTTAAAGCATGTTCTTTTTCAGAACAAGGCACTTTGTTTTTGCACTTATTGACGGGAGTAGATTCACCCATGCCGACTGCTTTAAGGCGATATTTATCTATGTTACTATGTGCCAAAATATATTTTACGGCGGCATTGGCTCTTTTTAGCGAAAGCTTTTGATTGAATTTATCATCGCCTTGTGAATCTGTATGAGATCTTAATTCTACAATTAAACTTGGATTATTGACCAATAAAACAATCAATTCATTCAAGGGCTTATGCATACTTTTAGTTACACTAAATCGACCTGATTTATAATACAAATTACCAACCGGAATCTTCTCTCCAATCTTAATAGGACGTAATTCAATATTAGCTAACAATGTCCCTTTTTGGTGGCCTTCGGTTAAGTTATCAACAACACCAGGCTTGACATTATCTACACCATCAATACAGACGATACATCCATTGACATTGACATACGCTTCTATTTGTTTGGTGATATATCTTTCCTTAGAAATAACAATCGTGTAATGGTTTCCCTGTTGGAAAGTAAATTTAAAATAGGGAGAAGGGTAGTCTTCTGCGACCCATTCCATTTTTTTAGTTGTATTATTATATATTTCAATGGTCGCACCTTCTACGGAATTAGTCGGTGCATCTTTTTTAGGTCTGGGTTCTGC
>JAJRQS010000325.1 GCA_024280135.1 Bacteroidota bacterium
CTTCAACCTAAAAGATCTAAAACCTCTTAGGTTGAGTTGCGCCTACAATGTATGATAAAAGTTATTGGTTTTTATTATAATTTATAAAAAATAATTTATTTAGAATAGGTCTAAATAGCGTCGATGGTTAGAATAGGCTACCTAAACACAAAAAAACCGGGAAGCACACCCCTGCGCTCCCGGCTGTCTGCAAGCAGACCACATTCCAATAGTGAATCAATCGCAAATGGCACTTAAGAGGGGATGAGTACCATTATTAACTGATTTTATCTGACCACCCCGACGGGCATATTCTTATCGTATTTTCCCTTAATGACTGGCGTTTGAATACCAGCTGTATAGTTATGAACTCGTTTTGACATAAAGCGATATAGCTCATCAATCCCAACTACTTTGTCTTGGTCAAAATCAGCTTCCCCTTTAAGACCTCTAATTAAGAAGTGCGTATATACACCTTGACGCAACCCTTGATCTTCTAGTGAAACCTCATCTGCTTGTGAAGAAAGCAAGATAGCCGTTCCGCCCTTACTCTTATCAAACGCTTCGTAATAACGTTTTTTAATTCTCTGATCTTCAATAAGAGACGGGGCGGCTTTGGCGGCTAGTAAAGTGCCCGAATAACAGGCGTCTGCTAAGCAAATTTTATGTTTTGCTTGGCTGGCATTTAGGATGGCCATTACTTCTTCGTGCTTTAATTTATTTTGAAATCCATTGTAATTGACCGGTAAAAAAGAACCTCTTATACCATGTCCTGAATAGTACATCATCACAATGTCATTCGGATCAGCTTTCCCAAACATATCATTCATCGCCGCTAATATATTCTCACGTGTAGCTGCTTCATCTACCAATACTTTCACCTGCTCTGAAGGAATACTTCCCCCTTCTGGGCTTTTCAAAAAACCATAAAAGCGATACGCATCGTCATCTGTATATTTTAGTTTTTGTAAATGCTCATACTCACTCACGCCTACCACAACTGCCCAAAGTTTGACGGCTGGATCATAGTCGATTTTAGAACCATCTGGAATTTGAATCGGTGTGATTTCTTCCTGTGTTTTAACTAATCTGCCACTCGACCACAATCCATTCGCTACTCGACCATTATTAAAATAATAGGTCCCTTCTCCATCGGGTCCAGAAATTCCCCAAACTCCTTCATACTTATCTCCATTTGCATAATAACAAATACCTTCTCCTCTTGGGATACCCCCCTCAAATTCTCCAATATAAACTGTTCCGTCTGTGTAATTATATCTTCCACGCCCACTGTTGCAATGGTTCGTATTACAATTTCGAAAGACCGTCGTATTCTCTAAATTGATCGCAGGGTTTGAATTTGTACTTACAACTACTTGTGGTTGCTCTTCTTCTCCCAAGTATTTATCACCTCCCCAAAAGCCAACAACAACTTCTCCATTTGTCAAATAAAAAGTACCGTCTCCTTCGCGTTTATTAGCTTTCCATTGTCCTACATATTTTTCACCCGTAGCATATTTCATTGTCCCTTCTCCATCAAATCGACCGTGCTTAAATCCGCCTTCATACTTATCTCCAGATTTGAAAGTCATGACTCCTTGTCCATTTTGCTTATCCGCTTTCCAGCTACCTTTATATACATTCCCATTGACATACTCCATTGTCCCAAATCCATAAAACTTACTTTTATTGAAGCTACCTTTATATACATCTCCTTTCGGAAAAGTCATCACACCTTTACCCTTGCGGTAATGATCTTTCCATTCACCTTCATAGATCCTACCATCACTAAATACTAAACGACCAAATCCATTAATTTTTCCTTTCTTAAAAAGTCCGGAAAATTTCGCCCCGCTTGGATACAAGTAAGTGCCAATTCCTGTATAGCAGTTGCCTGAAAGGCATTGTGCATTTACATCTAATGAGAAAAAAATAAAGAGGAGAAAAAAAGCAGCAAAGGATTTCATTGTCATTTAGTTTTAAATAATTAAAAAAATAAATGACACAAGAAGCGGTTCAAGAATGCTTTTGGAGCAAAAGATTCACATCGACAAATTATTTGGGGTAACCATAAATGTAGCTTGTTCGTTTCCGAAAAATAGGCAACCTGTGTCAAATGTAAATATTCCTTATAGAGTAGTACTTTAGTTGTGAGCCTTAATAACTGTTTTACCTTTTTGATTATTGCTAACAGGACAAATAAGAATTGTTTACTATATGTTAAGCCTCTTACTCATTTGCCGTTAGTCAAAGTTCTAGTGAAAAGTGCAATATAGTTGAACACCCGCCAATATATCCTATTTGCGTAAGCGAAAAAAGCAGTACCTTCGCCATCAAATAAAAAAATATCAAATGCTTAAAATATTCAAAATCGTTGCTTTACTAGAAGGGGTGTCCTATTTGCTACTCCTATTTGTTGGTGTGCCTATGAAGCACTTGGCAGATAATCCATCTATGGTTAAGGCTATGGGCATGCCGCATGGGCTATTGTTTGTTGCGTATATCTTTTTAGCCTTTCTCATTAAGGATCAAATGAAATGGGACACGAAGACACTGATAGTCGTATTGGTCGCATCGGTACTGCCTTTTGGGACTTTCTATATCGCTAAGAAGTATTTAGGCGCTCGTATATAGAGCCTTTAGGGCGTAAAACACTACGAAACTCCTCAATAAAAGCTTTAATTATTTGATTTTTTGCCAAAAAAAGACTTACCTTTGCCCTCGCTTAGCAGCTAAATGGCGTGGTAGCTCAGCTGGTTAGAGCGCAGGATTCATAATCCTGAGGTCGAGTGTTCAAGTCACTCTCACGCTACAAACAGCCCGCAATCTATTGATTGTGGGCTTTTATTTATAAAAGTTGCTATGTGTTAATGCAGACTATAAACCTATTAAACATTTGGCTTAATCAAACATTTACCATACCTTTGCGTACTACAAATACAATTACCTAAAATGAAATTTTTAAGCATTCTATTGGGATCTGATGATAAGGATACTGATTTCGACAAAATACAAGTCACCTCAAATGGCACCTTCTATATGGAAAGCAAGGATCTCTTTGATGACAAAAATAAGTCCATCCAACTAATAGATGAATTTATTGAAGTCCTAGAAAAAATAGAAACAAAGAAATCTCAAAATAAATAAAGTTGCCTAAGTTCGATCTTTTGCTTTTACCATTGATCGGGGGATATATTTTCCTCATTACCTTTACTGTTACAAAATTATATCACCAACGCATAGAAAGGCAGCGGCTCATTTTTAATTCAGTAATAGCTGGCTTGTTCTTATCAATTTTAGGTTTTTGTATTGATGCAATACTCTTCCAACAATTTGGCTTTTTACTAAAGATGAGGTCTTACGCTGCGCAATTAATTCCGTTTGAACACGCTGGTATAAATCAATCCATTGGAATCTTCCTATTATCGTACCCGCTAGCTAGATTTGCAAATCTCATTTATTCCAAGAAAAAGGCCTTAAAATATGTAGTAGAAAAATGGGGTACTCCTCAAGAAAAATTCTTTTGGAACTCTTTAAATGCTAAGCAAGACGCTGACAAACTTGTTATGCTGACTACCAAAAACAATAAAGTATATATCGCCTACATTAACAAAATTTCAGAACCCATAGGGCATTCTTTTGTCAGTTTAATCCCAAACATCAGCGGATATCGTGATAAGGAAACCCAAGAACTTATTATCACAACCAATTACTTACCCATACTAAAACGAATAATAGAAGAAGGAAAGAAGTCAGAGATAGATGATAAATTTGGTATCATTATACCACTATCTGAAATACAAATGGTATCAAAATTCGACTTTAATATTTTTGGTGAATTTCAATCACCTAACATCCTTCATGAAAGCCAAAACAAGTCAGACTCTGGCCATTCAGAAAACCAAGACGAGACCTAAATACTACCCTTGCCATTTACACCCAGCCCAACTCCGACCTACAAAAAAAAGAGGTCAATCAAGATATTTTATCCGATTGACCTCATTTAATTTAAACTTTCATCAAGTTGGATAATTTCATGGCACGCATCATTCGGGTGATACCGATACCGCCTCCTACTCTTGGGAAGAAATCTTGAGAAAGAAAATCTTCCAATTCTGCTTCGACTCTATCTTTTCCAAATAAGTCAAAAATCTTTTGTGCGTAAGCTCCATTCTCAATGGAATAAAAAGCTTTTCGCTGTTCATCTGCATTACAACTACGCTCAGCAGAACCGATTGTCTCCATACCATGCATCAATACATCTTGCTTGTGCGCTAGGTCTGGATTTTCAGGTGAGCGCTTCATATTCCAAAAAGGACTTGTCCGCTCTGGAAACTTACTCAAAAAGAATATAGGCCCGTGCTCTTCCGCAAGTCGCTCTTCATGAGCATTGTCCAAAATCGGAGCATCATAAACCAAACTCACGTCTTCGTAATCTCCTCCAGGGAAACTATCTTTATCTCCAAATCCTAAAAACTCTAACAACTCTGCATTCAAGGTTGTCAAGGCTTCAAAGTCTCCATGTGCTTCATACTCAAACATAGGAAAAATTCGGTGATGGCGTCCTGGTGTTGGGTTGGGTTCATTTCTGAAACTAGTCGATACACAAAAGACTCCAGGCCATTCTGGGTTTTCTAGTAACTCGTGCTCCAGCCACATTTGACCCGTTTGTGGAAGCGGCCAAACGTCATTGTAGTAGTCATAAGTAGCAATGGTGTGTGGGTCTTCACAGGCTGCCATGATAGACAGACGGTTTTGAGTGTGTACTTCAATGAAACCTTTTTGCAAAAAAAAAGTTCTCATTTGATTTGATACAAATGAGAACTCTTTAGAATTGATTAAAGGAACGAAAGCTTCTTCGTTTTTGCGGCGGACAATGCTCGCCTTACGCTGGACTTGC
>JAJRQS010000326.1 GCA_024280135.1 Bacteroidota bacterium
TGTTTATTGGCGACATTAGCCATTTCACCCGCAGCTCCTGGAAAAGCCATAAAAACTAAGCTAGAAATACTCAAAAGTACCATGCCTAGGATAAATTGCCAGCGATAAGGACGTATAAATTTAAAAATGTATGCACTCTTCTTGATTTCTGCCCAACTCACTTTTGGTGTGGGTTCGTTGTTCTTTTTTCGTCTTGCCATTTTGGTTGAATTGAGGTACTATAATACATTAGAATAGGGATAGTTCATCTTGACTAAACAAACCGAAAAAAAATGATTACAAAGGTAGAACAAACAAACCGAGGGAGTGTTGTCTATGGTGTTGAGTTTGAGCATTGAACTTGGTTTAATAAATTGTACAATAATGGACAAAAATAGAATACTTCAAGCATTGAGTCGTGTCAAAGATCCAGAATCTGGGCTTGGTATCGTCGAACAAAATTTAATCAAATCTTTAACGGTAGATGCGCCGAATGTGCATCTTGTATTACAAGTAGGAGACTTGAATATGGAAAAGAAAAATGAATTAAATTTTGCGGCTATTGGAGCCGTTCAAGAAGTTTACCCAGATGCTAATGTTAATTTGCACATGGTGGTGGTCGATCCTGAAAATGTCAAAAAATACCCACACCTAAAAAATATCGTTGCGATTGCCAGTGGTAAAGGAGGGGTCGGTAAATCTACCATGACGGTGAATTTAGCACTTGCGTTAAAAAAACAAGGCTATCAAGTAGGTATCCTAGATGCAGATGTTTATGGACCTTCCATCCCGATTATGCTGGGTTTGAAAGGAAAGAAACCGATGATTCAAGACGTACATGGTCGTCCTAGAATGATCCCCTTGGAAGGTCATGGTATTCCCGTCATGTCACTAGGTTTTATCATTGAACCCGAGCAAGCAGTGGTTTTGAGAGGCCCCAAATTGTCAACCATTATCCAACAGTTTTTTAATGAATGTGTGTGGCCGGAGCTAGATTATCTTTTGGTAGATTTACCGCCAGGGACGGGTGATGTGCATTTGACTTTAGTGCAGACCGCTCCTGTAACCGGCGTAATTATGGTGACCACACCGCAAGATGTAGCAGTGGCAGATGCTTTGAAAGGGATGAATATGTTCCGTTTGGAGAGTGTCAATGTACCGATCTTAGGTGTCATTGAGAATATGTCCTGGTTTACACCCAAAGAACTTCCAGACAATAAGTACTTCATATTTGGACAGGGTGGAGGACAACAACTAGCAGAAATGGGCGATACTCAACTGCTAGGACAAGTGCCTTTGGTCATGGAGATTCGTGAAGGTGGAGATGAGGGTGCACCTGCTGCCTTGGATGCTTTATTGGCAGAACCATTTGATCAGCTAGCCAGCCGATTGACAAAAGCAGTCGAGAATAGAGTAGTAGAAAAAGCACCGACCACTGTTGTTAATATCACAACTTAAACGGTAGATGTCTTATAAAAGTCTGGCAGATTGTATTCAAGATCTTGAGCGAATCGGGCAAGTAAAACGCATCAGTCGCCTCGTAGATCCCAATCTCGAAATGGCTGATATTCATTTAGAGAATTTTGCCCGCAAGGGACCCGTTTTATTTTTTGAAAATATAAAAGGTAGCCCTTTTCCTGCTGTATCTAATCTCTATGGAACCATTGAGCGAACGGAGTTTATCTTTCGCAAAACAATTCCGAAAGTAAAACAAGTCATGTCTGTTAAAGGTGATCCAGGAGCCGCTTTTAAAAGTCCTTTTCAATTTGCGCAAGTCCCTTTTACAGCTTTAAAAGCATTGCCCAAAAAATCTAGATTTAAACCACCTATACTTTTTGGAAAGACGACAATAGACCAATTGCCGATGATTAAAAGTTGGCCAGATGATGGTGGTGCTTTTATCACTTTGCCACAAGTTTTTTCTATGCCACCCGGTAGTAAAAATATCATGGAATCTAATATTGGCATGTACCGAATCCAACTCAATGGCAATGATTATGAATTAAACAAAGAGGTCGGTTTGCATTATCAAATCCATCGGGGGATTGGGATTCATCATACTATGTATAATGAATCTTCCGAAAAATTTAAAGTTAGTATTTTTATTGGTGGTCCACCGTCACACACTTTTGCAGCCATTATGCCACTGCCCGAAGGGCTTTCTGAAATGACTTTTGCAGGTATGTTGAATGATAGAAGGTTTAGGTATTATTGGAAAGATGGATTTCTTCTTTCTTCTGATGCGGATTTTGTGATTACAGGTTTTATAAAAAAAGATGTACTAAAGAAAGAAGGACCTTTTGGTGATCATATCGGTTATTATAGTTTAGCCCATGATTTTCCAGTGATGGAAGTGGTGGACGTATATCATCGAAAAGATGCGATTTGGCATTTTACGGTAGTGGGGCGACCGCCACAAGAAGATAGTAGTTTTGGGCATTTGATACACTTGTTGGCAGGTGGTATATTGGAGTCAGAGTTTCCAGGTATTCGAGATGTGCATGCAGTCGATGAGGCAGGCGTACACCCATTACTATTAGCCATTGGGAGTGAGCGATACATGCCTTTTGAGCGTGTGGGTAGAAGCAATATTGCAGAGCGTCCAGAAGAAATTTTGACGCAAGCTCAGCACTTGCTAGGAAATGGACAGACCACTTTAGCCAAGTATTTAATGATAATAGACGGTAGTCCTTACCCGGATTTAAAGGCTAATGATGTGGGTATTTATTTCCAACATTTACTTGAGCGAATAGATTGGCGACGTGATTTGCATTTTATTACCAATACGACGATAGACACTTTAGACTATTCTGGTGATGATTGGAATATGGGTTCTAAAGTGATTTGGGCTTGTGCAGGTTCTCCGAAAAGAACTTTAGGGAATACCATTCCTACTTCCTTGACATTGCCAGAAGGATTTGGGAAACCCCTCGTTTCTATGCCGGGCATCTTACTATTACAAGGTCCAAAATTTACAATAGAAACGGCAAAGACGGATATCGATTCACTTGCGCAAAAGTTACCAACTGAATTACAAAAGACTCACCCATTAATAATTGTTGTGGATGACAGTCAGTTTGTAGCGGAAGAGGAAGCCAATTTTTTATGGGTCGTATTCACCAGATCGAATCCTGCCATAGATATATATGGAGTGGATTCCTTTACAAAAAATAAGCATTGGGGCTGCCGAGGTTCATTGATTATTGATGCTCGAATTAAAAGCCACCACGCACCCGAATTGACCCGTCATTAGAAACGATAAACGAAGGCATTAATATGCATCCCAGCACCCACAGAAGTCATCACTACGGTGTCTCCCGCATTTAATTCATGATTGCCCAATTCTTTTTTCATAATCAAAGACAACATAGTCGGAACCGTTGCGACAGAAGTATTACCTAGTGTGGCAATGGTCATTGGCATGAAATCCTCTGGTACTTCTTTGATCTTATACGCCCTGAAAAGTCGTTTAATGATAGCTTGATCCATTTTTTCATTCGCTTGATGGATCAATACTTTTTGGATGTCCTTTATGTCCAAGCCAGCCAACTCGATGGTCTCTTTAATCGCCTTTGGGACATTGATTAGAGCGAATTCATAAATTTTTCTGCCTTGCATTTTGATATAAACGGCGTTGCGATTATCGGTTGGATGAAACGTCTTGTCATTGTAGATGAAATGGGCTTCATCATACGTAAACGACAAAGTATTATGGCTTAAAATCCCGATTTCTTCCTCTGTCTCAACAGCTTCTACAAGCACAGCACCGGCACCATCTGAAAAAATCATCGAGTCTCTATCATTAGGATCAACCGCTCTCGAAAGGACCTCTGCCCCAAAGACAAGCACTCGTTTTGCCATCCCGGCTTGAATAAAAGCATGCGCCTGGATCATTCCTTCAACCCAGCCTGGACAACCAAATAGCACATCATAGGCAACCATCTTCGGGTTCTTGATGCGTAGATTATGTTTTACTTTTGCTGCCACACTTGGCATCGTTCTGATGTGGGTTTCACCATGGTGGATGTCTGCGAAGTTGGTTGCGCCAATGATGTAATCGATGGTTTCAGGATCAACATTGGCATCTGTAATAGCTTGTTGACAGGCAAGGGTAGCGATGTCCGAACAGTTTTGGTCCTCTCGTACATTGCGGCGCTCCTCTATATGGGTAATGGCTTGAAATTTAACAACTATCTCCTCATTAGAATTGGGATAAGCCTTTCCATCCGAATCATAAAAGTCCTCTTTAATGTAATCGCTATTCTTCCGAATGACCTCTGGAATATAATGTCCTGTCCCCTTTATTACCGTTCTTTTCATCAGTTTGTTTTTAATAGCTTGCGCAAAAATGTGCAAACGAAGATGCAAAGATAACAATTTGTTAGGATATGAAAAATTGGTTTTACAACTTAGCCCCAACAACTACCCATATTTCCAAATTTATTCGCAACTTTGCCCTACAATGAAAAACATGATTCTTGACCCTTCTGATTTGTTTGAAAAACTAGGCTATGATAAGCTTCGGGAGCTGCTTGCGCAAAAATGCTATGGAGAAGCTGGAAAGAAATTTTGCTTAGGTATCGAACCAGCAAAAGAGTTTGATACTATACAGGTTGGGTTAGATGAAGTGGAGGCTTACAAGTTGGGTATGGAGCAAAATCAATTATTGCCTATGTCCAGCTATGAATTAGCGGATGAAGATTTGGAAATGCTAAAAATCGAATCGTATGTTTTGTCATTAGAGGCCTTTCGGAAAATTACCAAAACACTCCGAGTCTTTCATACTATTATTAAGTATTTCTCAAAAGAAAGACAAATAGATTATGAAGTGCTCTGGCGAATTTTTGAAGGTGTTCCATATGATTTAGAATTATTAATAGATATTGATAAAGTCATTGATAATGAAGGACTTATAAAACCTGATGCCTCTCCTGAATTACTTGCGATCCACCATAGGAAAGAAGCTAAAGAGTTGGCATTAGCAAGAGCTTTTCGAAAGGAAATCGCAGAACAACGCAAACAAGGACACCTCGCAGATACAGTTGAAAGTATCAGAAATGGACGACGTGTTTTAGCGATTCCGACTGAGTATAAAAGAAAAGTTAGGGGTATTATTCATGATGAATCGGCAACCGGAAGAACCGTCTATATTGAGCCTGAAATAGTTATCACCATAAACAATGATTTAGCTGATTTGATGGCACAAAGAAAGCAAGAAATTTATAGACTTTTAAAAGCACTCAGTGCCCGTTTGCGCAAAATAATCCCAAATATTTATGTCTATCAAAAACTTTTGATTCGATTAGATGTGATTCAGGCTAAGGCAGCCGTTGCGCTGAATATGGATGCCATTAAACCTATATTACTAGAAAAACCTCATCTAGGCATCATTCAAGGACTACACCCTTTGTTGTTTTTGAAGAATAAGCTTGAGAATAAAGTAACCGTACCTTTTGACATGGCACTGCATGGTCAGAACCGATTATTGGTGATTTCAGGTCCCAATGCAGGTGGCAAGTCCATTACAATGAAGGCAGTAGGTTTGTTGCAATTGATGGTTCAGTCCGCAATCCTTGTACCCGTCGATAAGGAGTCAGAATTTGGTCTTTTTGATAATATTTTCGCTGATATTGGGGATCAACAATCGATTGAA
>JAJRQS010000327.1 GCA_024280135.1 Bacteroidota bacterium
TTACTTGACAAGGAGAATTTTATTGGACATTTTTTTCCCTACCTTTGTTGTTCAAGAATCCATTACTATGTATAAGTACCTCCTTCCCTTTGTTTTATTGCTCTTTTTGCAGAGTTGCCAAGAAGATGATCTCTATCACCTGAGTCACCCTTTCGGGGAAAGTGGCTGGACGTATGCGGATTCTCTGCGTTTTGATTTTGAGATTCAAGATACCTCGAAGCGATATGACCTATTTTTAACGGTGCATCATTCACCCGATTTTGATTATGAGAATCTATATGTCAAATTTTCGACGATTTTTCCGAAAGGACAAAAAGCATTAGATGGCAAGCGTCGTATCGATCAAGTCACTTCACTTAAACTCGCTGAAATAGATGGGAGTTGGTTGGGTAAATGTTCTTCCAAAGAATGCACCTATCAAATCCCTATTCAAATAAAGGCTTGGTTTCCAGGTGCAGGGCCATATAGCTTATTGGTGGAGCAATATATGCGGAGAGATTCTTTACAAACAATTAAAGGGATCGACTTTGCCTTGCGTTTAAATCATTCAGAATGAATAGGTTAGGTGTGTTTGGTCTTGTTTTACTACTCTTTGCAAGTTGTTCAAGAGAGATGAGAATGGGTCGTAAAATCCAAAAGGAGTTTGACCAAAATCCTATTTTTCAGCAAGCTTTTTCGGGTTTGATAGTACAAGATGCCCTTACGGGAAAAACCATCACCAATATCAATGGAGACAAATATTTTACGCCTGCTTCTAATACGAAGGTGACGACTTTACTGACGGCCATGTCGACTTTACCCGATACATTGCCGTCTTTGGTTTATGAAATTCACGGGGACAGTTTGATTTTTTGGGGTACAGGCAATCCAGCCTTTTTGGATGATCGGATGGAATGGGATTCTGTCACTTATCGCTTCCTTGCGGAAAATGAACTCCCACTTTACTTTTGTGGAAGTAACTTCAAAACGACAGGTTTGGGAAGTGGATGGGCTTGGGACGACACACCCTATCGTTTTTCGGCAGAGCGATCTCCTTTTCCTATTTATAAAAATGTCCAAGGGGGCAAGCCTTTTGTTTATACGGATAGCTTGCTTGCGCAAATATTGACGGATACTTTGCATAAAAAAGTGGATGCCCTAGATGAATGCCCATTGCCGTCCTCCCGATCCCAAAAATTAAAAACGGTCCTTGCAGATTCCGTTTACGCCATCATGATGCAACAGAGCGACAACCTCATGGCAGAGCAATTGCTCCTCATGGCAGCAGAAATCAAAGCGGGTTATATGGCTGAAGATACCATTATCGCTTACGCAAAAAAGCACCTTTTAGCTCCGATTCATGTCTATCCCAAATGGGTTGATGGTTCAGGACTTTCTAGGTATAATAAGATTCGACCCATTGATATGATTGCGATGATTGGGTATTTACAAAAAACGCAACCACTCGATCGGCTCAAAACCATTTTTCCGCAAGGAGAAGTAAAAGGTAGCATCAAAGAATGGTATCCACCTTACGTTTTTGCCAAAACGGGTACGATGACAGGGGTGCACAGTCTAAGTGGATTTATGAAGACCAAGCGAGGTCGATTGGTTCTTTTTAGCTTCATGCATAATAATTATTTGCCCAGCTCCAAGGTCTATAAACCAGAAATGAAAAAGGTTTTAGCATTGATTTGGAGAGAATGGTGATGCTTTCCCAATGATAGATATGTGGCTAAAAGCCAATTAACACTATGCAGACTGCGAAGTTTTAGTGCCAGGCTTTACAAAAAACCTATTGAATAAAAATAACCTACCTTTGCACCTCAATAAATTCAAATATGACATTTAACGACTTAGGATTAATAGATCCTATACTTAGAGCGCTTAAAGAAAAAGGATATACACAACCCTCTCCCATTCAAGAACAAGCGATACCCATTTTGTTGCGAGGTACCGATCTCCTAGGGGTAGCCCAGACGGGTACAGGAAAGACAGCCGCTTTTGCAGTGCCCATTTTACAACTTCTCTCCGAGATGCCCAAAGAAAGAGGACACAAGCGCATCAAAGCACTCATCGTCACACCTACCCGAGAATTGGCTATTCAAATAGGAGATAGTTTTAGTGCCTATGGTAAACATACTGGCTTGCGCAATACCGTTATTTTTGGAGGGGTCAAGCAAAGCAAGCAAACCAACGAACTACGAAGAGGAGTGGACATATTGGTTGCAACTCCGGGAAGACTTCTAGACCTTATCGGCCAGGGTTATATTACCTTGAAAGACGTTAAATTCTTTGTCTTAGATGAAGCGGATCATATGTTGGACATGGGCTTTATTCATGATATTAAAAAACTCATTGAAAGGCTGCCAGCTAGAAGGCAATCCTTATTCTTTTCTGCTACGATGCCCACTTCGATTGTAAAGCTTTCGCGAAAAATACTAGGAGAATTTGAACAGGTAACCATCAAGCCTAAACAAGCCACAGCTGAGCGTGTCGAACAGGCGCTATACTTTGTTGCAAAGAAAGACAAGGTGAATCTATTGATTCATATTTTGGAAACGAGACAGGACGATGCCGTTTTAGTTTTTTCTAGAACTAAACACGGAGCGGACAAGATTGTCCGAAAATTGCTCAAAGCCAATGTCAAAGCATCCGCTATCCACGGCAATAAATCTCAAAACAATCGCCAACGTACACTAGCGCAGTTCAAAAATCGAGAAGTCCGGGTTTTAGTGGCTACCGATATTGCTGCTAGAGGAATTGATGTATCAGAGCTTTCTCTAGTCATTAACTTTGATCTACCAAACATCTCTGAAACGTATGTCCACCGCATCGGAAGAACAGGACGTGCACTTGCTAGCGGAATAGCGCTATCTTTCTGTATGATGGAGGAAAGACCTTATCTGAAAGGCATCGAAAAACTCATTCGTCAACAAATCCCCGTAATAGAAGACCACCCTTTTCCAGATGACGGGACAGCTCCTCCAGCAGCTAAACAACAAAACAGGAGCCAACATAATCGAAATAAGCATAGAAGTAAGCGAAGAAGACCCAAAAGCAATAATAACCGTAACCGAAGAAGAACGGATTAGAGGGCTTGTAGATGCTGCAGATAGGTGGATCCATTTTTTGGACGTTTCCAGAAAAAGATGCACCTTTACAGAAGGATAGTTGTGCAACTAAGCAGATACTTTGTGCGTTAAACTTCCGTTTGAAGAAAAAAAAATATAAAAATAGATATGTCGCAAGAATCGAATGTAGCAGCAGTAGATAATTTAGCAAGGTCGTATGAGGCTTTGGCTAGTGAGGTCGGTAAAGTTATTATTGGTCAAGAAGGAGTGGTGAAAGCCGTTATTATTTCCATGTTTAGTAAAGGGCACAGCCTTTTGGTGGGCGTACCGGGATTAGCAAAGACCCTATTAGTGAGTACTATTTCAGAAGTGTTGGATTTAGAATTTAAAAGAATTCAGTTTACGCCGGATTTGATGCCATCGGATATTACAGGGTCAGAGATATTGGATGAAGATCGCCATTTTAAGTTTAACCATGGACCTATTTTTTCTAACATTGTCCTTGCGGACGAAATCAATAGAACGCCTCCCAAAACCCAAGCTGCGTTATTAGAAGCGATGCAAGAACGATCGGTTACCGTCAGTGGGCAAAGACACATGTTGCCTGAACCTTTTTTCGTGTTGGCGACCCAAAACCCAATAGAACAAGAAGGTACTTATCCGCTACCAGAAGCGCAATTAGACCGTTTTATGTTTAACATCAACTTGGACTATCCTTCTTATGAAGAAGAAGTGCAGGTCGTAAAGAATACAACTTCTCCAACCAATTATACGCTCAAGCATGTGTTGACGGGAGATGAAATATTAGGTTTTCAACGATTGATTCGCAAGATTCCGATTACAGATAATGTTTTGGAGTATGCCGTTGGTTTGGTTGCGAAGACCAGACCCAATTCAGATCGAGCCACTAGTGATGTGAATAACTACATCTCTTGGGGTGCGGGCCCTAGAGCTTCCCAATTTTTGGTTTTGGGTGCCAAGTGTCATGCTGCAATCCACGGAAAATATTCTCCAGATATTGAAGATGTACAAGCCATTGCTAACTTAGTCCTTCGTCATCGAATTGTAAGAAACTACAAGGCGGAAGCAGAAGGTATTTCAGAAGAGGATATTATCCAAAAGCTGCTTTGAAGGCAGCGTATGTTTAATTTGAAGGAGTAAATCGAAATTAGCGGAAGCTATATTATCCGTCTAGATTCCGACAAAGACTTGATTTTTTAGGGTTTAGAAGCATAAGTTCTCTACTTTTGTATTCATACTAAAACAAAGCCTATGCGTTTCTTTCTGTTTTTATTTCTAATTTCGAGCTTTTTTGCGCAAGCTCAATCCAATATTGATCCTAGTCTATTGAATGAATTTTCCCGCAAGGAAAAAGTAGGCTTCATTGTATTGCTGAAGGAGCAAGCTGATTTATCGAAGATACCCACCAACATCCCCAAAAACCTAAAAGGACAAATGGTTTTTGACGCTTTACAGCAAAAAGTAAAGACACAAAAAGAAATACTAGACATTATTAAATCCGCTAATGCTCGGCACCGCTCTTTCCTAATGGTGAATGCCATTTATGTAAAAGGTAATCTAACACTAGCAAAGAAATTGGCTAATAGGTCAGAAGTGAAAACGGTCATGTATGATGCTCCCGTCAAAGTTGAAGACCCCGTAACGATTGATTACTTCAATGTTCAAAATAGAGCGGCAGAACCTGAATGGGGCTTAAAAATGATAAAGGCAGATTCTGTCTGGTTAGAAGGGATTAAAGGAGCAGGCGTTGTGGTTGCGGGGCAGGATACAGGATATGATTGGGAGCATCCAGCCATAAAAGATAAGTACCGTGGAGATGGGGACACCCCAGTGCATGACTATAATTGGCACGATGCCATTCATAGTAGTGATGTCCATTATCCAGATTCTATCCCGAATCCTTGTGGATTTGATGTAGCTTATCCTTGTAGCGATAACCCGCATGGCACACACACCATCGGTACGATGGTTGGCTTGACAGATGATAAAACAATTGGTGTTGCGCCAGAGGCCAAATGGATTGGCTGTCGCAATATGGATAGAGGATGGGGTACACCTGCTTCCTATATTGAATGTTTTGAGTTCTTCTTGGCCCCAACGGATCTGAATGGAAATAATCCAGATGTTAATAAAGCGCCACACGTAATTAATAATTCTTGGGCTTGTCCAGAAGTAGAAGGTTGCAATCCTGATAATTTTGAAATTATGGAAATGGTTGTCAATAATCTAAAAGCGGCAGGGATTGTCGTAGTGGTTTCTGCTGGAAATTCAGGAACGAATGGGTGCTCCTCAATAGTCACTCCTGCAGCGATTTATGAAAATTCTTTCTCGGTAGGTGCGACTCGACTAGTTAATGACTCAACAGCTTTTGTTGATTCTATAGCCAGTTTTAGTAGCCGAGGCCCCGTTAATGTGGACGGATCCGGTCGCCTCAAACCTAATGTTTCTGCACCGGGTCAAGCTGTTTTGTCTTGTGTACCGGGTAATGGCTATGCTTCGTATAGTGGTACAAGCATGGCAGGCCCTCATGTAGCAGGTGCCGTAGCGCTTATCATTTCTGCTAATCATGAATTGGCTGGAATGGTGGATACGATTGAGTACATTCTTGAAACCACTGCTGATAAAAAACAAGCGGTCGATACTTGTGGCGGTGTACCGGGTAATTTAATCCCCAACAACACTCATGGCTTTGGGCGTATCAATGTCTATAAGGCTGTACAACTTGCCAAAACCATTCAAGTCAGCAGCACCGTAAACATTGAATCGGCTGAATTATTAATGGTGATGAGACCGAACCCAACAAGCGAGCAGCTAGAAGTAATTTTAAAGGAAAATGTAAAAGGAGATTTGTTTTTCTATGATTTACTTGGGCAACGGGTTCAGACTGAATCCATTCATCAAATTAGAAAAGTTATCGACGTATCCCACCTCACGGCGGGTACGTATTTCGTTCTATTCACAAATGGCAAACATCAAGAAGTAAAAAAACTAATCGTCCACTAATTCTTATTTGTGCATAAAACCATCTTTGTATTTTTAATTCTTTTCTGTTCATTTGGTGCAAAGGCCCAAGATAGAGATACCGCTCAATATCTTGTGATACAGGATATTTTAATTGAGGGGTTAAAGAAAACAAAAAAATATATTGTCCTTAGAGAATTAGATTTTGCTATTGGGGATACCATTTTGGTAACGGATTTGCCAGATGTCTTTGCCCGAAACAAAAAGTGGTTTGTCAATACGGATTTATTCAAGTCAATAGCATTTAATATTGGGGATTGGGATTTTGAACAACATCAAGCGGTCATAAAAATGAAAGTACAAGAAGCTTGGTATATATATCCGATTCCTTTGGTGGATTTGGCTGATAGAAATTTTAATGTTTGGTGGGACGATCACAATCACTCACGAAAAAGAATAAATGTGGGTTTGGCTTACTTCCAAAATAACACAACAGGCCGAAGAGATAAATTAATGATTTTGGCGCAAGTAGGGTTTACTCAAAAAGCAGAAATATCATATAATATCCCTTATTTTAATAGGCATAAAACCATCGGATTAAGAACAAAAATTTCTTTTATCCGAAATAAGACCATTGGGTATTATGTTGATGATAAATATAAAGAGCAGTTTCGATTTCAAGAAGGCACGTTTTTATTGCGTAGATTTCGCACAACGGCAGACTGGTCATATCGCTCAAATATTCGATTCACACAGACCTTGTTGACAGGTTTTTATCACAATAGAATTAGTGATTTTGTTGTTGACTCTTTGAATGGAGATTTTTTCGGCAACGGAATTAAGGATGAAAAATATCCAAGTGTCGGCTATCGATTGAGGTATGATGGTCGTGATATTAACCTTTATACCATGGAAGGGAAGTTGATTGAGTTTAACGTGGTTTATGATGGCGCTATTAAAGGGCAAGGTCCAGATAAATGGTTTACAAGCCTGTATTATGGGCAGCATTTTCGTTTGGGGAAAAAGTGGAGTACGGAGTTGATAGGGAAGGGTGTCAAACATTGCACTTCGGTAATCCAAGTTATAGCCATTCGAGTAGTCTTGGCGGTGTGGATTTTATACGGGGTTATGAATATTACTTGCTGAAAGGGCAGGATTATGTATATGGAAAGTCTAGTCTGCGCTATCGCTTGCTAAAGAAACCCATCCCCCTCAAAAAATGGTTTGGATTTAAAGATGTGGACTTTAGGCTATTTCTTTCGATAAATAATGATGTCGGCGTAATAAAAGAACATTACTTTCAAGAGCAAAATGCCCTTTCGGGAAAGTTGTTGTGGGGGAAGGGTTTAGGGCTAGATATAGTCATGTGGGACAGTCGTGCGATACAAATTGAATATAGTATCAACCACTTTGGAGAAAAAGGACTATTTTTGCACCTCAAGCTATTTAATTAATGGAAGTACTGTTTTTTGCAAGGAAGGTGAGTGAGCGGAATGTCGAAGAGATTGTGATGATTTTGAAAAAATTCAGTCTCACTAATATCCGTATTTCTATATATGAGCCGCTATTACGCCAGTTGAATGGGCGCAATCCTTTGTCAAAGTATGATGTGGTGCCTACTGGAGAAGATTTGAGCACCAATAATTTTGATTATCTAGTGGTCTTAGGCGGTGATGGATCTATCCTAGATGCAACGGTCTTAATCAAGGATTCGGGTATTCCGATTGTGGGCATTAACCTAGGGCGACTAGGTTTTTTGGCCAGCATTGAAAAGACAATGATTAATGAAGTAATCCAAGCCATGTTAGATGGCACGCTTCAAATACAGGAACGAAGCTTGCTCAAACTAGAGTCAAATATGCCTTTGTTTGAAGGAGCCAATTTTGCGCTCAATGATTTTACTTTATTGAAGCGGGACACTTCTTCGATGATTAATATTCACACTTTTGTCAATGGGGACTATTTGACCACTTATTGGTCTGATGGATTGATTCTTTCCACCCCTACAGGCTCTACCGCATACTCTTTAAGCTGTGGTGGACCGATTATGTTTCCATCGACAAATTGCTTTGTCATCACTCCCGTAGCGCCACATAATCTGAATGTCCGACCGCTAATCATTCCAGACACAGCCGTTGTTTCTTTTCAAGTCGAAGGGCGAGCAGATAATTTCTTGTGCACGCTTGATACTAGACTAGAGATGATTAATGACAAGCACGAAATAGCCATCAGAAAGAATGATTTTACCATCAAAATGGCAAGATTGACCAATACTTCGTTTTTGAGGGGATTGCGGGAAAAGCTAGCTTGGGGTAAAGACAACCGAAACTTCTAAGCTTTATACCAACTATACATCAA
>JAJRQS010000328.1 GCA_024280135.1 Bacteroidota bacterium
AACGCGACGCTAGGAGCACATCAACGCGACGCTAGGAGCACATCAACGCGACCGCAGGGAGCCTAAAGATTTTTAACAAAATGGTAAAGCAGATGAACGCCAAAAGCAGTCGCATTTGCTTGGTTTCCAAATTCATTATCCGTTAGGGTTTTTCCGGCAATATCAAGATGCGCCCAGTTTGGATGTTCATTGGTAAATACTTCCAAAAACTTGGCAGCCGTGATAGCACCCGCATTGGATGAGGTACCTAAATTTTTAATATCAGCGATGTCTGATTTCATTTCATCTAGATATTCGTCCCACATGGGCATCGGCCAAAGTCGCTCTCCAGTCTGTTCTCCAGCTTGATATAATTTTGCCGAAAGGTCTTTATTTTTAGTGAACAATCCAGCCGTCGTTTTACCAAGTGCTCGTACCACACTACCCGTTAATGTCGCCAAATCAATCATGATATCTGGCTTATAATTTTTATTGACATACGCCAATCCATCCGCCAATACTAATCGACCTTCGGCATCCGTATTCAGAACTTCTATCGTCTTGCCACTATAAGAATCAATAATATCTCCCGGCTTAATTGCTGTGCTTCCGATATTGTTTTCTGCGGAAGCAACAACACCAATCACATGCACATTCAAATTCATTTTGGCAATGACGTCCATCGCGCCTAGTACGGCTGCAGCCCCACCCATATCGCTTTTCATCAAATGCATATTAGAAGAAGGCTTCAAAGATACACCACCTGTGTCAAAAGTCACGCCTTTTCCAATCAGCGCAATTTTAGTTTTTGCTTTCTTTTTGGGTTTGTACTCCATGATGATGAGGGCAGAAGGATTGGGGCTCGCTTGTCCCACGGCATGAAGCGCGTGCAACCCTTTTTTGACCACTTCTTTACCACTATATACTTTGACTTTATAGCCAGAAGCTTTGCCATTTCTTTTCGCAAGAGCCGTCAAGGTAGAAGGTATTTTTTTGTTTGCAGGTTTGTTGACCAAGTCAAATATTCTTAATTGAGCCGCTGCGAGCATGTTTCCTTCACGTACCATTTGCTTTGTAGTCGCATCTGCTTTTTCCGCAAGGATAACAACTTTCGCGGAAGCAGACATAAAATCTTTTTTTGGATCTTTATTTGTCTTGTAAAGATTATTATCATACCGTCCAAGTACAATCCCATTGACGGCAGCACCAAGTAGTTCCGTTTGTTTTTTTGCTTTCGCAAATTGCCAATCTAATCCAATAGTTGAAGTAAATTTTTTCTTGTTTTTATGGACACAATTACGAACAGATTTTGTCGCAGTTCTTGGACTTGGTTCTTGACCCATACCGACCAAGTGCAAAGTGCGGTCTCCCGCATAAACAGTCAAAATATCTTTTTCATCTGCTGACCAAGTCAGCTTGGAGACAGAAGCAGGTGCTTGATAGGTTTTAGTGATTTGGCGTAAGACACTTTTTGTATTCTTGGACTTCCAGATTGGAATAATGATGGTATTCGGTAGTTTGTCGATACTCGTCGTAAAACTAAATTTCATATGTTGCGCTTATTTGAGTGAAAGTCGCTAAATGACTTTTTTTGCCACAAAGCAATAGGCAAAGATAAGAAAAGAATGTAAAAACTTAGAATATTGACAGGTATAATAGGAGCTAGAGGGGCAAAAACATGGGCTTTAAGCCATTTTTGGCAGATTCCACGAGTTGTTCACTGGTTTCTTGAATCGTTTTAGTGAGGGGACGATACTGAAAATGAAAGGTTTTAATTGATTTTTCATTGCCATAAGTAATGGCTTTTAAGGAAATCGCGGAGGTCTCTTTCGTTAACATCGGTTGAGTTGAGAATAACCGACTGCGCAACCATTCTAACCGCCAAGCCACGGATCGGATTCGGGGCGTAAAAGCAATATGGGGGGCGGGCTTTTGAAAAGTATTTGCCATGGCTGTAAAGAGCTTTTGATAGGACCAATTCTCTCCATTGGCAATAAACCGCTCACCTGTCACTTCGCTTTCCATCATCCGTATCATTAGGGTCACTACATCACGGACATCCACAAAGCCCGTAGCCCCTTGCGGAAAAAATTTAAGTCCTTTCCAGACCTCATAAAACATTTGGGTGGAGCCAGTTTGCCATATCCCACTACCCAAAACTATTGATGGATTAATGATAACGGCATTCAATCCCTCAGCTATGCCTCGCCAAACTTCCATCTCCGCTTTATGCTTGGAGATAGCGTAGGTGGTATTACCCTTTTTGCGGATCCATTTTTGTTTTTCGGTTACATGATTATGCTTTTCGCTTCGACCGATGGCCGCTATGGATGAGATATAGACCAGTTTGTCGATTTTTTCCGCAAGGGCTGCATTGACGACATTTTCGGTTCCTTTCACATTGACCTGCCTAATGATTTTATGGTCTCTTGAGTCATATGAAACCATTGCCGCACAATGATAAACTTGGCGCACATCCTTCATGGCGTCTTCCAAAGCAATGACGTCTAAAATATCGGCATCTACCCACTCTATAGCTTCTTGTATGTCAGCGACCCCATCCATTTTACTGGTTGAACGCTTAGTCGCTTTGATATGCGTATAACCATCCTTGAGTAGCTTACGCAAAAGATAGCTCCCTATAAATCCAGTGCCTCCTGTTACTAATATGGATGTGTTTTGCATCGGACAAAGATAAGCAATTATTTGCTTCCCCCATCGGCGTGCGCGTTTATTTGCCCTTGCTATCAAATAACAATACTGGTCACAACATCCCCTGATCCGCAAAACTATAAAAACCATTGTCCGCAATAATCAAATGATCTATCAAATGAACATCCATGATTTTTCCTGCTTCTCTTATTTTTTTAGTGATTTTTTTATCCAATTCTGAAGGGCGGAGTTGACCGGAAGGATGATTGTGCGCAACAATGATACTGGAGGCAAGGTGGTCAACTGCATATTTGAATATGAGTTTGATGTCCACGACAGTCCCAGCCATACCTCCAATACTTAATTGGTGGTGATGTGTGATTTTATTCGCTCGATTTAATAAGAACACCCAAAATTCCTCATGATTTAAATCAAAAAAATAGCCTTTGATGGCTTCAAAAGTATCTTTGCTTGTGCGGACAATGACCTTGTCATCTGCCCGAGCTATCAAGCGGCGCCGACCGATCTCCAATGCGGCAGCAATCGTTATGGCTTTAGCTTCTCCGATACCTGGAAATTTTATCAAATCCTTTATTGAATACCGACCTAGCGTCCCGAAATCATTGCCCGCTTGATGCAATATGTCTTTGGCGAGATCGACCGCAGACTGTTTGCGATTACCAGAGCCAATGAGAATGGCTATTAATTCTGAATTAGACAGACTTTTGGGCCCTTTTTGATTCAGTTTTTCTCTGGGGCGATCTTCGAGTGCCCATTGATTAATGGGCTGGTTGGCGTACGTTTTCATACAATGTATTTAATAGTTTGCACAAGATAAGTCATATTAATCAGTTTGCTTATGTATTATCTATTGTAACATTGCTTTTGTAAAAAAACTCGATTTGAATTGGAGTAAACAAAAAGGTCAACACCTTTCGGTATTGACCTTTTCTATTGTTAAAACCTAAGATCAGTGATTACATTTCTCCAGCATTTGCCTTTTCTAATAGTTGGACTAATGAACTAGCCGATTGCATGCCGGGTTGTGTCCATTTCTTTTTGCCCTCTTGAAACAACATGAAAGTAGGGACTGACATGATTCTGAATTTTTGGGCAATAGCAGGATTGCGATCCACATCTATCTTAATGATATGCCCTTTGTCTCCAACTTGGCGAGCTACATCCTTTAGTATGGGCGCCATTGCTTTACAAGGCCCACACCATTCTGCAGAAAACTCAACTAGAGTAGGGGTTTTGCGATTTATTAAATCTTTAAAAGATGTCTTCTTTTTCATCTCAACTTGCTTTTTTTACTTTTAAATAAGAAACCAATCCATATACTAGAAATGCCCAAGGGGCACCATGCATAATGAAATCAAACCAATCCATTGCTTGCATACCGTGTGCACCTCCCAATACCCACTTCAATTTACCAATAATATGGGGGGGGGCAAAAGGGGCTAAGCCTAAGGTCAAACTACCGATTACCCCAAGTCTTAATCGCTCTTTGGCAATATCTAATGGACTATTTTTTATTTGTTGGTTCATTCTTTTCTTTGTAAGGCAAAGTTAGACCCCTGATATTCCATATAGGGTGATATGGGTCACAAAAGGAAAAGCATACTGGTAGAATTTCAAGAATCTACTGTATATTGATATCTTTATTTAGCAAGAATCCACTTGAAGTGATGCGTTGTGTCAGGTATTTTGATTCGTTCAGAGATGCGTTGTAATCGAGCAGGTAATTGGGCAATATAGTCTCTGGCTTTTTCGGCAGATTCGTTTAAGTCAGACATGTTTTCGATGTCCCATTCTTTAATTAAGCTATTCAAAATATTAATATAGTCTTGCGTAGTATAGACATTTAGTTTCTGTGCGACGTCTGAAAAAGGAGCGAAAAGGGTGCTGATTTTTTCGCCAGATTCTCTAAGGAAAGCTGCGGGCATGATAATTTTTTTTCGCATCATGTCCTCGAAAGCTAACATCATTTCATTCGGATCAACAGCAAAAATTTGACGAACAAATTCCTTGTAAGCAGTGGCATGTCGAGCTTCATCTGCGGCTATGAGTCCACATATTTTTGCTAACAATTTATTACCACTTTCTTTGGCTAATCTTGCCACTCGACTATGCGAAATTTTGGTTGCATCTTCTTGAAAACTTGTATAAACAAAATTTCGGAAAGGATCTATTCCTGTTTGGATATCAAAGCCATCACTAATTAAGTGCTGAGTGGATATCTCTACTTCTCGCATGTTGACACGTCCTGATAAGTAGAGGTATTTATTTAAGAGATCTCCGTGTCTATTTTCTTCAGCTGTCCATCGTCTGACCCATTCAGCCCAGCTGTTTCGACCGTCTTGTTCTACGCCGACAGCACTCATCAACCATGACTCATAGGTGGGCAGTGCTTCTTCGGTGATGGTATCTCCGACCAATACGACCCATAGTTCATCACTCATTTCTTTAGACAAAGATTGGATGTCTTTTATCTCATCAAAAAAATCAGGATTTTGGGCATCTGGAAGAAAGTCAGCTGGTTGCCAATTCGTATCTGCTGGCTTTAAAAATTTCGTAAGTAATTCGGTCATAGAATTTTCCAAGAACCTCATTACTTCTTTTCTCGATTCGGGTAAGTTCATCATGTCAATTTAGTGCGGTCATTGGTCGGGATGCAAATATACAAAAAAAAAGGATAAATACCTTTCGGTATTTATCCTTTGTGTTGAGTTAGAATCCTATCCTATCTTTAACAGTTCTACATCAAAGATAAGGGTAGCGTATCCCGGGATAGTCGGAGGAGCTCCTCGCTCACCGTAGGCAATATTATACGGAATAAAGAACCGATATTTGGCTCCTTCTTGCATTAATTGCACGCCTTCTGTCCATCCAGCAATCACTTGGTTTAGCCCAAAAGTAGCAGGTTCACCTCTGTCAACAGAACTATCAAATTTAGTTCCATCAATCAAGGTGCCAACATAGTGAACAGTCACTTGGTCAGTCGCTTTGGGCTTTGCGCCATTACCTTCTTTTAATACTTCATATTGAAGACCACTAGCCGTTGTAGTGATGCCCTCTTTTTTAGCATTCTTTTCAAGAAACTTTTTGCCATTTGCCATTACATCTGCATTTTCAATTTTAGATTGACTTGCTTGATAATCTGTAATTATCTGATTGATTGCTTCCACTTCCACTTTAAAAGGATTGTTTTGCAATGAATCATTAAAGCCGTCCATGAAGAGTTTGGTATCAATATCTCCTAGGTTTTGGCTTTGTAAATTAGATGCAATAGATAAACCTAGTGCATAACTTGCTTTCTCTTTTTCGTTCATTTTCTATTTATTTTTTCGGCGCTTGAGGCGCTTCAATGTCAAGTAATTCTACTTCAAAAACCAAAGTTGAATTCGGCGGAATTTTTGCGCCAGCTCCACGAGCACCATAGCCTAACTTTGCAGGAATGTAGAACTTATACTTAGCACCTACTTTCATCAATTGGAGTCCTTCTGTCCAACCTGGAATGACTTGCCCTACACCAAAAGAAGTAGGCTCGTTTCTGTCATAAGAACTATCAAAAGTAGAACCGTCTAACAATGTTCCTTTGTAGTGTACCTTTACTTTGTCCGTTGGGGTAGGAGAGGCACCTGTTCCGGCTCTTAATACTTCATATTGAAGTCCAGAAGCCGTTGTCTTAACGCCTTCTTTTTTACCATTCTCATCAAAGAATTTTTGAGATTCAGCGTCTGCTTTTTCAGTTTGAATCTTCATTTGAGCCTGCTGATAAGTTTGTATGGCTGCCATGGCATCCGCACTTGAAACAGCAAGATCTTCTTTTCCTGCTTTTACATCTTTCATTGCTTGCGCTAAAATGTCCACGTTGATCTCCCCAAGTCCTTGCCCTTTAAAGTTTTCAAAAATGTTAACCCCTAAAGCATAACTTGCTTTTTGGACGTCTGTCATGTTCTCTTTATCAAAAGCTGTAGTTGTAGCAGCTTTTTTTGTCTCAGAACAACTTGCACTCATCAAAAGAATGCTCACGAAAGATAGAAATAATAATTTTTTCATTTGTTTGTGTTTTGTATGCTTGCGCAAAATTATTGTTTAGAATTAGCGGGTACTGCCTTAATTACTTTGATTAATTCTATGTCAAATATTAAGGTAGAAAATCCAGGTATGTTCGGTGGAGAACCACGCTCTCCGTATGCTAAATCATAAGGAATGTAAAACCGAAATTTAGACCCTTCAGGCATTAATTGCACGCCTTCTGTCCATCCCTTGATGACTTGTTGTAGCCCAAATGTAGCGGGTGTACCTCTGTCCACAGAACTGTCAAATTTAGTTCCGTCTATCAAAGTACCTGTATAGTGAACGGTTACTTTATCTTGTGCATTGGGTTTGATGCCTCTACCGGGTTTGAGTATTTTGTATTGAATACCACTTGGTGTCGTTTTAATTCCTTTCTTTTTTGCATTTTCCGCAAGGAACTTGGTGCCCTCTGCTTTTGCCACTTCTTTTTGTTGATTGGCTTTTTCTCGTTGATAGGTAGAGACAATTTCTTTTGCTTTAGCTACAGGTATTTCGAGGTTTTTACCAGAAGTAAAGTCTTTGGTTCCTTTTTCAAATCGATCCATATTGATATCATCCAAGCCCCCTTTTAGCATATTTTGAGCCATGGCAAAACCAAATCCGTAAGATATTTTTGTCATATCTGCATTTGGATTGCCTTTCGGATTAGTTTTTAGGTAAGTCATGACCTCGCTTTCGGACATTTCCGTTTCTTTACCATTAAATATGTCTTTCATACCCTTATATACCTGAGCATACTGGACATTTAAAGAGTCTTTTGTAAAGTTTTCAGCGATCAGAACTCCTAATGCATAAGACATTTTTTCTGGAGTTAGTTTTTCGGAAACGGCATCTTGGGCAAAGCCAATACGCACAGAAAGGAGCGTTAGTAAAAAAAGAAGACCAAATTTTTTCATATTTTTTTTATTATGAACAAGGAGTTGATGATATTATTGTTTGCACAAAATTATTTTTTCTGAAAGGTCGGTGGCGGAGATGCTGCTTTTGGTTTGGGTAGCACCTCTAGCAATTCCACGTCGAATACCAAGGTTGCAAACGGAGGAATCTGTCCAGACCCTACTTCGCCATACGCTAAGTTGTAAGGAATGAAAAATTGATACTTGGCTCCCTCTTGCATCAATAGGACACCTTCAGTCCATCCTGGAATGACTGCATTAACTGCAAATCTGGCTGGCTCACCTCGTTCAATAGAACTATCAAAGACTTTCCCGTTGATTAGTTTTCCAGTATAATGCACTCGCACATTATCGAGTTTAGTTGGTTTCTTTCCTGTGCCTGATTGGATGATTTTATATTGTAAGCCACTTTTAGTGGTCTGGATGCCCTCTTTCTCCGCATTTTCCGCAAGGAATTGAAGCCCTTTCTTTTTTTCTTCTAACTGCTTCGTCTTTTGTAAATTTTGTTGAAAGGAGGTCACAACTTCTTTCATCTCTTCTTCAGATCGGCTCAATTTTTTCCCATTACGGACATCATTCATGCCCATGATGAATTTTGCAGTACTAATGGTTTCTAAATTTTGATTTTTGAAATTATTCGCCATCGCATATCCTCTAGCATAAGAGAGTAGGGTAACATCCGTATCGTCTTGGCTAGCTAGTGCATTGACCATCTCTTCATCGGTATAGGCTATCTTATTGTTTTCAAAAACGTCTTTCAATCCTTTAATTAGTTGATCATATTGAACAACTGATTTATTTTCTTTCAAATCCAAAGCGATTAAGGCACCTAGGTCGTAACTGGCTTTATCCAAGTTTGACGACTCGTTTGAAGGGGTTTCATTTTGCGTAGTAGCTTGTTGTGTAGAAACGTCCGTGTCATTTTTACAAGCAGCAAAAGCAAGAATCGAAAGAATAGTAAAGAAACGTAATCTTGGGTTCATTTTAATTGACATTTAAGTCTAAAAGCGGCGCAAAGGTATGAAAAGTATTAGAATTCTTTTTGGCGTAAGCAAAAAAAAGCCCTCCAAGCTAGGCTTAAAGGACTTTAGTAAGCGGAGGAAGAGGGATTCGAACCCCCGGTGCCCGCGAAGGCACGTCGGTTTTCAAGACCGGTGCGATAAACCAAGCTCTGCCATTCCTCCGAATGGGATGCAAAGGTATGCGGCTTTTTTGAAAAAACAAAACTTATCAGTTATTTTTATTCTTGGGAAATTTTGGTGTTATGTTGTCTAGTAGGAGCGGGATAGGCATCGCCCCATATTGGTTTGAAATAAATCTTTTGTAAGTTTGACGACAGACATTTTTTTTGTGAAAACAAATATATGTAATATTGGTTATAGGGATGTTGTCTAACTCCTCGTAATACAATTGAAAGTTTCAAACGTACCTGGGAGTTGAGAAGCCTATTATGGGTGGTTAACTCCCTTTTTTCGAACAGTCAATGGACTAAATAAAACACGAACAAATGAAATTAAATTTTTTAATCGTACTTATCGCTACGGGAATGTTCTTCGTAGCTTGTAAGTCAGAAAAAGCACAAACAACAGCTAAAGCAGTTGTAGAGAAAACTAATGAAGCAGTAACTACTGTCACGACAAGTGATGCAAATGGTGATTTTGTGGTAGATGTTGCGGCTAGTACGCTAAACTGGATGGGAGATAAAAAAGTAGGCGATAAGCATGTCGGCTCTATCAAATTAAAGGACGGTTCTTTTACCATTGCTGACGGTCAAGTAGCAAGTGGTAAAGCAACTATTGATATGAGTTCTATCACGAATTCAGATATTACAGATCCGAAGTATAATGCTAAGTTGATTGGACATTTGAGTAATGATGATTTCTTTGATATCGCTAAGTTTCCTACAGCCTCTATCGAGATTATGGGCGCAAATGGAAGTGATTTTGATGGAAAATTAACGATCAAAGGCATCGAAAAGCCAATCAAAATTCCTGCAACAGTAGCAAAAGATGGAAATAATTATGTAGTGACTATCAAGCCATTTACTTTCAATAGAACGGATTGGAACATTAAATATGGCTCTGGAAATTTCTTTAAGTTAGCGAAAGATAGAATCATCAACGATGCGATTGAGCTAAGCGGCAAATTGGTCTTAACCCCAAAGAGTTAAGTTAGTTAAATTACAAAAAAAAAGGGCTGTCTTTAGACAGTCCTTTTTTTTTGCAAGTGATGAGGTTAGATGGTTTAGTCTTCTAAGAGGTCAATTCTATCCGCTTCGTCATCGTAGTTTTTCTTATTCTTCCACCAGATGTATGTGATGAACCCGACAATTATGTAAGGGGTAAAAAACATATACAAGATACCGGTATTAAGTCCTTTCGCCATTTCGCCACCATCTTCCAAATTAGCTTCCACTGCTGCTTTACACATAGGACATTGGGCAAAGGCTTCAATAGAAACAAACATTGCCATAAAAACTAAGCTAAGTACCCCTATTTTTTTGAATTGCTTCTTCATGAGTTTTTAATTTCGAGTAAAGGTAACTAAAATATAGTAATACTAAATTTTCTTATCCAAGATCCTGATAAATAGCTATGTTTTTTAGGATGCAAAAGGATTGATTGTCTGAAAAAAGACAATTTAGAAAAAAAAGCCATACCTTTGCGGCAGTTGAACAATTTTTAAATCATAAACTTACAAAAATGAAAAACTTTTCTGCAAAAACATTCCTAGCTATTTTGGCTTTTGGTGCATTTTTCACCTTTACTTCATGCCAAGAAGCAGGTAAAAAAATTGATGCTGCCGCTGCTGCTACAGCTGACGGAGTTAAGAAAGCTGCTTCAAAAGCAGGTGAAGTAGCAGGTGATGCTGCTAAAGCTACGGGTGACGCTGCTAAATCTACTGTTGAAGGAGCTAAGAACGTTGCTTCAAAAGCAGGTGAAGTAGCAGGTGATGCTGCTAAAGCTACGGGTGATGCTGCTGCTAAAGCTGGTGAAGCGGTGAAAAACACCACTAAGAAAGCGGTTAAAGCAACGGGTGAAGCAATAGAAAACACTGGTAAGAAAATTAAGGACGCCGGTCAGTAATTTTTACTATCTATGAAAAAGTCGATATCGAAAGGTATCGACTTTTTTTTTGCCCACATTTATCATGACCATCACATTAAGAAGCATGCAAGTTGGAAAACTACCTTTTTTGGGTTATCTTTGCACAGTCTAAACCGATTACACCCAATGAGTATGAGCACTTCAATAGAAATGGGAGGGACAGATAGAGATGGCTTTCGATTTTTACCACTTAGAAGTCTTTTTACATCGCTAAAACTATCGATTTCCTTTTTTTTACTCTTTTTTCTGTCAGTTAACATCTCGTTAGCTAAGCCTTTTGTAGGTGATTTTGATGCAGCGCCTTTAGCTTGTCCCGATGATACAGAGGGACCCATTTTTAACAATTGTCCTTCCGATCAGGTATTGCCATTTAATCAATCGATTTGTGGAGCAATTGTAACATGGGATGACATTGTTTTGACCGATAATTGTGATTCGAATCCCACTTTTTCGGGTAATTACGAATCTGGGGATATACTGCTGAATCCCAATACGTTGATTACCATTATTGCAGTGGACTCAACAGGGAATAAAACTACTTGTGAATTTTCAGTACAAGTGAAAGGTGATACTGGAATTGAACTCACTTGTCCTGAAAATATCACACTAAATGCAAATGATACTTGCACGGCCATCGGACAATGGGATCTTCCTAGTACCCTCAATCCTTGCAATACCATTACGAATTTAACTTCTAATTATCAGAGTGGCCATTTATTCAAAGGTACAGGAAACTATGGTGTGATTTATACACTTGCGAATACCTTTTTAGATACGACAAAGTGTTCATTTAATGTGGTGGTGAAGGATAGTTCGCCGCCACTGATTTTTGGTTGTGCATTGGATACGACTCTTTATACCAAAGGTACTGGATGCGAGGTCGCCTACACTTGGACAGATCCTATACCGATGGATAATTGTAACGATGTGGTTTTGGGACCGCCCAATTTTGACAATGGATATGCTTTCCCATTGGGTAAAACCACGGTAAAATATACGGCACTCGATGGTGCAGGCCTCACGGGTCAATGTTCGTTTAAAGTTACCGTTTTAGATACGGTTCCTCCAGTAGTCAGTTTTTGCCCAGAAAATATAACAGTAGTGGTAGCTTCTGGTTGTGATACGACGGTCAATTGGGAAACCCCATTGTTTGTAGATGGTTGTGATGCTAGTCCAACTATCACACAATCACATATGTCGGGTCAAACCTTTAATACAGGCATACATGAGGTGATTTATACTGCGGTAGATATAAAAGGTAATCAGCGTAAATGTGCTTTCTCTATTACGGTAAAAGACAACATGATTCCGACGATGACGAGCTGCCCAAATGACACAATTATATATGTGGGTCAAGGGTGTGAAGCGGTTTATAATTATACAATGCCGACAGCTATGGATGGTTGTGATGGAATGATAACTCCTATTGCCAATCCATCGAATACCACTTTTACAGCGGGAATCCACACAGTGGAAATTACGGCTAGTGATAGTGGAGGCAATATGGTTAGTTGTAGCTTTACGGTTACCGCAAAGGATACTATTCCACCAACTACTACTTGTCCTTCTGGCATCTCCATTAACGCAGATGGAACGATTATTAGTGATCCAGATGATATAATAGATCATATTGAAATGACTAGCTGTGATAAGCCCATCGTATATTTTGATTTTCCACCCATTCTTGATAATTGTTCTGCTGAAATCACAGATCCAACCATGTTAGTGGATTCTTTTTCTGTGGGTGTGTCTAATCATACTTATAACTTTAAAGATCCTTTTGGAAACGGAGGGGCTTGTGGATTTTCTGTTTATGTAGAGGGGAGTCATGAGGCTATTGTGATTATGGCGGATGCAACTTCAGTTTGCCCGGGAGGAGAAGTTACCTTGTTATCTTCTGTTACGGATTTGGGAGCCGTCTTTCATTGGACAGGACCCGGAGGATATGTGAGTAATGAGCCTGCACCAACGATTGAAGATTTTTCATTTGCGAAAGCAGGAAAGTATTTTCTGACAGTAGATATAAATGGATGTTCTTTTGAGCCTGTGGATTCTTTGGACGTGCGTGTAGCGGAGGATATTACAGCTAATGCTGATGCATTTACCGTTCCCATTAATGTATCTGCGATGCCTTTGGATATTACTTCTAATGATGCATTTCACGAGCAACTAACAAATGTAACCATTACAACTGCTGCATCAAATGGTTCCGTATATGAAGGAGGAGGAAAATTGTTCTATACTCCTACGGCAGGTTATGTCGGATCTGATCAGGTGATATATGAGGTGTGCGTAAAAGATTGCCCTACTATTTGTTCGTCAGCTATTGTAAATATCGATGTAGATTTAGGAAGTGCTGGGGATGTCTGTATTATTCCCAATTATGTAAGTCCAAATGGAGATGGAATCAATGATGAATTGATATTGGCTTGTATAGCTGGAGGAGAGAATCAATCTAAGATATTAATCTATAATCAGTGGGGCGGTTTGGTTTTTGAAGAAAGTCCGTACTTGAATAATTGGCGAGGAGACATGAATGGAGATTCAGGAAATCCTTTACCCGATGGGACTTACTATTATATTTTCTGGAAAGATAAAAACCAAACACCACAGAAAGGGTACATCACTATTTACCGATAATTTTCGAAATCACTGAAGTATGAAAAATTATTTATTATTTTTTTGTGTGTTGTTCGGGATGCCTTTGTGGGGGCAACAAGATGGGCAGTTTACCCAGTTTATGTATAATAAGCAGTATTATAACCCAGCATATAGTGGTGTTAGAACAGTTCCGACAATCTCCGTACTTTATCGAAAACAATGGATGGGCTTTGAGGGGGCGCCTATTAATCAACAGGCTGCTTTTAATACGCCACTAGGCGAAAGAGTAGGAGTGGGACTTTTGCTACAAAGACAATCGCAAGGCATACTACGGACTACGGGAGGTATGGCTTCTTATTCATATTCATTAGCAAAGACGGAAAAATTAACTTTGAAATTCGGAATTCAAGGTGTTTTTGAGCAGAAGGCAATAGATTTTATGAATAAGGAGGTGATTATAAGAGAACCCAACGATCCTTCAACTAGAAGTGAAAAGACGGCTACTAATATTGGTAATGTAGGTGCGGGAATCTATCTAGGGCATACTCATTTTTATGTAGGCGTATCGATGCCTCGAATTATTGAAACGAAGTTTGGTAGTAATGAAATTAATAAAAATAAAGCCAGCCAATATCGACATCTTTATGGAATGGTCGGAGCTGCAATCCCTTTGGGATCCAAAGTTAGGTTGATGCCTGCTGGCATGATAAATTATGTTAAAAATGCACCTTTGAGTATGGATGCAAATCTGGGGCTAGAATTTTTTAAACTATTAACAATTGCAACTTCCTATCGGACTGGGCCAAAAGGGGCAGATGATTCTATTGATTTTTTATTGCATTTTTTAGTCAAAAATCGCTTTGGAGTGGGCGTTGCTTATGACTATACGCTTTCTCCAATTAAAGATTATTCTAAAGGAAGTATTGAACTATTATTACAATTTGATTTAAGGGAAAGAACAGATGGCACAGGGGGAGGTGGAGATATGTCAAACCCTCGTTTTTTCTTTTAATTAATCCCTGGAAATATGTCTAACAGAATTCAAAAGATTATGCTGAAGAATATATTCATTGCGGTTTTTGTATTGATGAGTAGCCAAGCAGTGCTGGCGCAAAAAAGCTATCATTATCCTGTTCTAGAAGTGAAGAATGAAGAAAAAATAAACTCTCCAGTTCTGGAATTTAGTCCTTCTTTTTATGAAGATGGTATCCTTTTTATTTCTACCATGTCCGCTGGTAAAGACAAACAAGGTTATGATAAAAAAATAAAAAAACCTACGATGTCTATTTTTCTGGCAAAAAGAAATGATATCACAGGCGCATTAGAGCGACCAGTACCTTTTGCACCTGAATTGGGTACAAAAATGCATGAAGGGCCTTTGACCTTTGATAGGAATGCTGAAAAGGTGTATTTTACTCGAAATGATTTAAAGAAAAGGCGTAAGAAAACGGCCAAATTAAAAATATACGAGTCTATAAAAAATGAAGAAGGTGCTTGGAGTTTGCCAGTAGAATTACCTTTTAATCTGGATGACTATGATACCGCACACCCTTCTATTTCTACAGATGGCAATACTTTAGTTTTTGCTTCTAATAGAGAAGGTGGTTTTGGAGGGATGGATTTATATAGCTCTAAACAAGAAGGAGGCGTTTGGTCAGAGCCCGTGAATTTAGGGCCGAAAATTAATACACCTGCGAATGATGTGTTTCCCTTTTTACATGCTGATAATACGCTTTATTTTTCTTCAGAAGGGCATGTTGGAGCTGGGGGTTTAGATTTATTCTATTCCGTTTTGGACGAAAAGGGAGTGTATGTAGAACCTGTGAATTTAGGTGCTAATTTTAATTCTCCAATGGATGATTTAGGAATTATTCTAGACAGGGATAAGAAGAACGGATATTTTTCTTCTAATAGAATC
>JAJRQS010000329.1 GCA_024280135.1 Bacteroidota bacterium
TGGTTTACACCATCCCAAAATGCCCACTGCATATCTGTATCGATATTCATTTTAATGGCTCCATATTCGATGGCTTCTCTTATTTCTTCTCTGGAAGAACCAGAACCTCCGTGAAAGACAAAATTCAATGGGCTATCCTTCTCTAGTTTGGCTTTTTCTTTCACAAACTCTTGAGAGTTCTTTAAAATAATAGGAGATAACGATACATTACCGGGCTTATAAACCCCATGTACATTACCAAAGGCTGCTGCAATCGTGAAGCGGTCACTCACTTCGCTCAGTTCTTTATAAGCATAATATACTTCTTCTGGCTGTGTATACAATTTAGAGCTATCAATATCTGTATTATCAACACCATCTTCTTCTCCACCTGTGACGCCTAATTCAATTTCAAGAGTCATTCCGATTGGAGACATTCTTTTCATGAAAGCTTTACACGTTTTGATATTTTCTTCAATTGGTTCTTCCGAAAGGTCAATCATATGAGAGCTGAATAAAGGATACCCTCTTTTCTTGAAGAATTTCTCTCCAAAAGTCACTAATTGATCTATCCAAGGAAGAATTTTACGGGCACAGTGATCGGTATGCAATACGACTGTTACGCCATAAGCTTTCGCCAAATTATGTACATGAGTCGCACCCGAAATGGCGCCTAATACTGCAGCTTGCTCATTTTCGTTTGATAGTCCTTTGCCTGCATTAAAGCTAGCGCCACCATTTGAAAATTGAATAATTACAGGAGAATTCACTGCTGCAGCTGTTTCCATTACGGCATTGATGCTGTCCGAGCCTATCACATTCACTGCTGGAATGGCAAAGTTATTTTCATTGGCATAATTGAATAAGTCTGTGACTTCGTCTCCAAATAATACCCCGTGTCTAAATCTATTTTTTTTACTCATTGAGTTTGGTTTTAAAGGTACTTCGCATACCTTATTTGTTTTCGTTAAGCTTGCGCAAAAGTAAGGTTTAGTTGTATGAAACGCAAAAAGAGCCGTCAGTAATTTCTTTTGTCTCTCCCGTGGTTTCCTCTTTGGCGGAGAATGAAAAAGTTCCCTTAACTGATTTTTTGTCTGAATCACTTTCTGTAATGGTAATCGTACCCGAAACGCCAGCATATTGTGTTGTACCTATTGAATAACCACCTCCTACAGTCGTATTGTTAACATCATATGTTCCCGTCTCAACTGACGGCATTGTTAATGAGATGGTCTCAAACTGTGCATTTGCTGATTGAATAATCAAAGTACCTGCTACCTCCGTTACATTCGTAACAATCAATCCTCCAATCTCCTCACCATCTAATTTGCCACCGATTTCATCTGAGTCGCAAATACCCCCCGTTGTTCCGCCACCGCCTGTTCCGCCTCCACCACCAGTAGGATTTGAAGTTGTATCAATATATTTACAATAGTTAAACACCCCTTTATTGACCAATATCGTATCCTCTGCACTTGCCAACTTCCCAGAGAATTTGCCCGAAAGGGCATGGTCAACCTTATCATTTAGGGTGATTTCAACATGACCATTTGTTCCGTTGATGTAATGGTATTCTGCTGTTCCCTTTTTAAGGACTAGGTTATTCGCGCTGTCATCTAGGTCGAATTGTCCCTTGGCTGTTCCTTCAAGCGTAATGGTGATGGTCCGATCTGCTGTTTGTCCTTGAATCGTGATTTTATTCGCATCATAATCCATGATAGAAAAGCTCGAATCTGCATCCCATACTTCTCCTTTCAAAAATGCCGAGAAAGAGTTGGTTTTGTGATCTGATGTGATGGTTTCTTTTTTACATGACACCATAAAGAGGGCAAAGATTGCCAATATTGAAAGACTGAATTGCTTAAAACTCATGAATTTACGTTGTGTAGTTAAGAAAAAGACTTATTGAATCGACCAAAAGTACAAAAAATTATCTTTTCTAACGTAATTTTCTATGATATTCGTGTAGAATGATAAAGGGTAAGCTTCGTAGAAATATCAAAATTTCTCGCGAAACAAGATTTTTTTGGCAGCTAGTAGTAAAAATACAACTCCGCCATAAAAGAAAAAAGCTTCATATCGTTCTCCCAAATACGAACGTGACAAATAGAAAAACCCAATAGACAAAATCGAATAACTGAGTAAAAAAATGGCTCGGTGAATCCGAACCAATACCTTTGTTTGGTTAGCATCTTGCACCCTCATTTCACCTTTATTTAGGGTTCTAAGTGCTTTGGAAAGTTGATTGGGAAGGGCAATCAGTAGATAGGCTTGGGACTTGATGGTGTCGATGATGATTTTGTGTAAGCCACCACTTTCTGAAATGACCATTTTTTTGACGTAAGGCTTGACTGCAGCGATGGGGTTAAGTGTTGGGGATAGTTGGTTGGCAGTACCGACCAAAAGCAACAGTGCTCTTTGTAATAAGATCCAATCCTTTGGAATCTGGATGGATGCCGTTAAATCCCGTATTTTTAGATCTTTCAGGAAGTTCGAAAGTGCTTTACTATTGGGGTCAATGGATATGCCTTCGAGGTTGAACTGATCTATTCTGATTTCATTCCGTATAAAATTTTGAGCCGTTCGGATTAGATTTTCTGCAAAGATGGTGGCATCTCGACCGGGCCCGATAAAACCCATTTGGCGCAAGCAATCAACAGATGCGGTTGTGTCTTGTTTGGTAACAGCAATGATGAGTTTTGGAAATTCGGTTTTAATAGTTGGACTCAATGTGGACACCGCTCCAAAATCTATTAAACAAATGAGTCCAGAACTATTCACTAGTATATTACCAGGGTGTGGATCTGCATGATACACCTGGTCTTCAAAAATCATCTTAAAATAAACTTCTAGTAGTTTTTCTGCAAGGTCAATCTCATCCAAATTCCAGGCTGCTAGTTGCACTAAATTTGTAATTTTAACGCCTTCAAAAAACTCCGTTGTCAATACTTTTGCTGTAGAATAATCTTCAAATACTTTAGGAATTACGACTTTCTTATTAGCCGCTATATTTTTTTTAATGATTTGAGACTGAGCGGCTTCATGGCTATAATCTAATTCTTCCTGAATCAACATACTCACTTGCTCATAAATATATGCCAACCCTTGAATCCTAAACAAGAACGAAATTTGCCGTACTAAACTTTTAATGATAGCTAGATCTACTTTTGCAACATCTTGGATATCAACATGTTGCACTTTTACCACTACTTGCGTTCCATCTTTCAATATAGCCCGATGCGTCTGCCCGATCGAGGCCGTTCCTAGCGGATTTTCATCAAAGCTCGAAAAAATCGCATCAAAATCTCTCCCCAATTCCCCTTCGATGGTTTCTTTTAATTCTTCCACATTCCTAGCGGGCAATTCATCTTGTAATGATTCTAGTGGCTCTTTAAAGGCGTCAGGCAGAAAGTTAGATAGGATAGAAATGAGTTGTCCCATTTTGACAAA
>JAJRQS010000330.1 GCA_024280135.1 Bacteroidota bacterium
ATACTTACCGATGACTGCCCCATCATTCTCCGCTTGAAAGAGATCATTGTGGATGGTTCCATTTTCATCAATAAAAGAAAGCGCCCCACTCTCGGAGCCTTCATTAACAATAAAGACGCCTTGCTTTTCATAAAGTGTAGGCTGGGTGGGATCAGGATCTTTATCACAAGATGTCATCACCATAGTCGCCACAAGGGCTAAAGACAATAATTTCAAAAATTTAAATTTCATAACTTTTGGACTTTTGCTTCCTTTCGGAAAATGATTAAAAAAGTCCAAAGCTCTCTGTGCAGATAGCAACCATCCAGACCGACAGACCGAGTAAAGCAGGTTCTATCCATGTTTTTTCACCGAAAACTTTGGAAATAATGAAGTTGGCAGGTCTTCTGACTCATCACTTTTTAATCCGCCTTCCCATCTCCTTTCGGAAAAAGTGGCATATTAGACTAAAAATTCACATGACATACAGCAGCGGGAACTGTCTCGGATTCACACCGAGTTCCCTTTTCATTCCTTGCGGAAACCAAAATCTACAACAAAGGTATAAAATTATCTTTCAAGGTATCGCCTTTCGTAAAAAAATTAATACCTTTGCAACCAAGTATTTTCGGAATGTAGCTCAGCCCGGTTAGAGTACTGGTCTGGGGGACCAGGGGTCGCAAGTTCGAATCTTGTCATTCCGACAAACAAAAGGGCTATCTCAACAATAAGAGATGGCCCTTTTAGAAAAAAAGCCTGTACCATGAACAAAACCATCATGACTATTTTAGGATTTTTGTTGACTGGCTTAGGGATTCTTTCCTTGATTTTGATGCTTTTTGGTGCCCGTTTTTCCTTTTTAAGTTGGATAGATTCTTTTGGAACCGGCATCGGTTTTGTTTTAAAACTACTGTTTGCCTTCGGTGGTATTTTGCTGATTATTTTGGCTCGAATTGACTGGGACAAAGAATTAGAATACCAAAATAATGAACTACCCGATTCCTAAAACTTACGACTATGTTGAAAGCCATTTCCCCCATTGACGGAAGATATTATTCAAAGACACTTCGACTCAATGAGTACTTTTCGGAGTATGCGCTTATCAAGTATCGGCTCTTTGTAGAGATTCAATATTTTATCGCTTTGGTACAGCGTCCCCTACCCGAGTTACAAGATTTTGACGAAAGGCATATTGATTCCCTGAATGATATTTTTGAGCATTTTTCCATCCAAGATGCACAAGCCATCAAATCAATCGAAGAAACAACCAACCACGACATCAAGGCCATCGAATATTTTCTCAAGCAGAAATTAGATGCTTTGGGTCTTTCTGACGATCGGGAGTTTATTCATTTTGGATTGACTTCTCAAGACATTAATAATACAGCCATTCCCCTTATTATTAAAAATGCGTTGGACGATGTTTATTATCCTCAGATTCAGGAGCTTTTAAGTAAGTTGGAAGAGCTTACGCAAAAATGGGCGGATACTTCCATGCTCGCACATACCCATGGACAACCCGCCACTCCAACCACTGCTGATCGACAGATAAAAGTTTTTATCGAAAGAATCAACAACCAATTGGATTTACTGAAAAGGATTCCTATTTCGGCAAAATTTGGGGGTGCTACTGGCAACCTAAATGCCCATCATGTTGCTTATCCTAATATCGATTGGCATCAGTTTGCGGATAGCTTTGTATCAGAATACTTAGGATTGGAGCGCCAGCATCATACTACACAAATAGCCCATTATGACAATCTAGCGGCTATCTTTCAAGGTCTAGGTCGGATCAATACCATTTTGTTAGATTTTTCAAAAGACATGTGGCAATACATTTCTATGAACTATCTTTCGCAAAAAACAATAACTGGAGAAATTGGCTCATCCGCCATGCCCCACAAAGTAAATCCCATTGATTTTGAAAATGCAGAAGGTAATTTAGGGGTCGCCAATGCGCTATTTCATCACCTTGCGGAAAAACTACCTATTTCAAGATTGCAACGTGACCTTACAGATAGCACCGTATTGCGAAATGCAGGTGTACCCTTTGCACATACAATCATTGCCTTGAAATCCCTCATAAAAGGCATCTCAAAAATAGAACTCAATCGGGAAAAACTTTGGGACGACCTAGAAAATAATTGGCCGATTGTCTCGGAAGCCATCCAAACCATCCTCCGAAGAGAACGGTATCCAGAACCCTACGAAGCTTTAAAAAAGCTCACCAGAGGCAAATCAACCATTACCGCAAATGATATTTATTTCTTTATCGGAGAATTAAATATTTCGGAAAAGGTAAAGGAAGAACTGCGTCAGATTACTCCTCATAATTTTGTCGGAAGAAACTCCTGATACCGATACTTCAAATCAGACTCAAAAGCTCGTAGGAATTTGGACGTTGAGCAAATTAACAACTTCAATTCAGACAGTCTATAGCTATTAATCAGGATGAAAGTTGAATGGTTAAAAGCAGCTTCAAAGTCTCTCCTGCGTCGAGCTTCTGAGTCTGAGACCATTCTCCATTTAATAACCGTCAGTGCAACAAAATGTTTTTTTGATTTTTATTTTAAGCCCTATTTTTACATCTTTCTATAAAAACCTACCTTTGCAATGAATAAAACATTCAAGATGCAAAAAATAACCAAAGTACAACTCGCCACCCTCATTGGTTTATTAGGGTATTTATACTGGGAATTTATTTACCTAGCTAAATGGAAAGCAGAAACAGCCGGCC
>JAJRQS010000331.1 GCA_024280135.1 Bacteroidota bacterium
AAGCCCTTCACATTTGCTTTTAGAGGAATGCATTTTGGACGCTATGGACGCAACGCAAACAACCTCTACCCAATTTATTTGGGTAACCCAACGCTCGTAAGAGGTTTTCACAAAATGGATCAAGCGACACTTCATCGAGTTTTGGGGAGCAAAGTTGCCGTTTTCAATGCAGAAGTAAGGCTTCCATTCTCTGGTCCCAAGCGACTAGCCTTAATCCCCTCCAAATACTTTTTGACCGATCTCAACTTATTCTTCGACAGTGGTTTAGCGTTTAATGATACGAATCAATTCAAAGCAGAATTTAAAGATACGAATATAGAACCGTTAACCTTGATGAGTGTCGGCGCATCCTTACGGATAAATCTTTTTGGTGCTATTATTATTGAGCCTTATTATGCCATCCCAATAGGAGAAGATGTTAGACAAGTAAACACTGGGTTTGGCATCAATTTTAGTCCAGGTTGGTAAGCTGAGGCAATTTACCCATGTGACTAGCATCACGCTAGCAGCACGCAAAAAGCCTTTACCTTTGAGCTAAAATTAAAACCAATGACTTTAAGAGACATCATCAACCACCCTACTGTAACAATTATTGATGTACGTGAACCCTGGGAGTTTGATGCTGGGCATATTCCAAATGCGCTCAATATTCCTTTGGCTCAATTAAAGAGTAATCTTCTCGTCGTGGATGATTTTTCCAAACCTATACTACTCTGTTGCGAATCTGGTAATCGAAGCCAACAAGCCCATACCGTTCTCATTGCCAAAGGAAAAGAAAAAGTCTATGATGGTGGCGGCTGGAGGGATTTGAATAATATGATTTTTGATTGAAGTTAATCCAAGTTCCAATTAATCGGTTCTAGTCCTTGTTCTTTTAAGATGCGATTCGTTTCCGAAAAATGTCCACATCCTTGAAAACGATTCCTTGCAAGCGGAGAAGGGTGAAATGCAGTCAAAACATGGTGCTTAGTATCATCAATTAGTACTGCTTTGGCTTGCGCAAAACGCCCCCACAACAAAAAAACAACTCCTTGCTTTTTTTCCGAAAGGAGCCTAATGACACTATCTGTAAACTGCTGCCAACCTATTTTTTGGTGCGAACCTGCCTTCCCTTCTTCCACCGTTAAAAAGGCATTCAATAGAAACACGCCTTGTTCCGACCAAGATGATAAATCGCCATGATCCGGAATTTCAAAACCAATATCCCGATGCAATTCCTTATAAATATTTTTTAAGGAAGGCGGAATCCTAACGTCTACTGGAACTGAGAATGACAAACCCATTGCTTGCCCTGCTCGATGATAGGGATCTTGCCCTAAAATTACTACGCGCACATCATCAAAAGGGGTCTTACTAAAAGCGTTAAATATGAGATCCTCAGGCGGAAAGATGGTCTTCCCCGCTGCCTTTTCCAGGTCTATAAAAGTCGTTAATTTTTCAAAATACAACTGCCCAAATTCTTTCTTCAGTACAAGTTTCCAAGCATCCTCAATCCTAATATCCATTACCTTTATTTAATCATGACAACAAGGATCAGCTATCTACCTCTCCGAGCAAAGCGCCAAAATCATCAAACATATAACTTTCTGTTCTTTGCGGTAGTAATTCAAAAATACTATCTCCATATAATTCATCTAGTGCTGGGATACTTTCTGTGATTCGAAGTTCAAGCTGTCCATTTTTTAATTGTTCAAACCTCCAGTCTAATGTCTTCAATAACTTTCCATACATCTCATCATAAACCTCACTAGACAGGTTTTTAGCAGGCACTAAATCAGCTGCTTTAAACAAGCCATCTTGGCGAGTCAAAAACAAACTATCTTTAATAATATAAAAACAAGTATCTAACCATTCCGTTTCCTTTCCAAAATACTTAGCATAAAGCATCAATTGAATATCCTCTTTGTTCTTAAACATTAATTTTCGATATCCTTTCCCGCCCCATTTTAGATCTACTATTAAAAATTGACCGTTTCTTTCTAGGACAACATCCGTAATTCCTTTAATAGGATTCACCCCTAATTTCCCAGTAAGTGTTTCTTCTAATGCGACAACTTTCCAGCCATTCTCCCGGATGGCATGTACAAAACTTAAAAGCGATAAAAATAACTTTTTCCGAAAGGCCGCCAAATCAGGTTCTTTTCCATATTCCAAAAAAGGCAAGCCTTCCGCTTTAATCAAATTCATAAAAATAGGCCCAAACCATTCACTAATCTCCTCATTATCAGCCAAGTGTAATTCTTTCAACATCATCAACTCAAAAGCTTTGTGGGCGATATTCCCCATAATTGCATTGACCTCTTTTATCTTTTTAAGTGAGCTACCATAGAGTTTCATCTGCTTACGCAAAACCCAAGTATGTGGATAATAAAGAAAGGTTTCTAGACCCGTCACAGAAAATTGGTTGTCTGGGCTTGCCACCTCAACAGGATTAATCTGCGTAAGGGGCGGTTCATAAAAATCAGATTTTGGCAGTACATTTTCCATGGGTCGCTGTGCAAACAGATCCGATTTATTAGAAACAGTAATGACCTCTATATTCTCAATCATTGCCTCCAGTTCAAAATGTAAAGGGTGCTTGTCTGCATACTTTCCTTCTACTTTTTCAGGCACTACAAATATCAATCGATCCTGCGTTAAGTAAAATGGTTGATAACGCATCCATCTACGTAACTTATTTTGGCTAGCCGGCAATGTCAATATAACACCCTTATTTGTTAAGAAATCAATTTCCTTTTTTACACATTTTGTAGGTATGTAATCGTTGCCAGTAGCCACAAAATTAAACCAAATAATTTCTTTAGCTGGAAAGACAATAGCACCTGGGTTTTGAGAAAAATTGGAAGCGCCTACTTCTCTTTTTTTGAAAGTGGCCGGAGTAGCCTGGATCACAATTTGCGTTAATTTCTCTAGCTCCAACAAAGAAACCGTTTCCTCTTCAAGCGCATCCAACAAATCTAATAAATCTAATGACAAACGATAGATACTATGATAGATAGCTCCTGCATAGGTACTTCCTAATCTACTTTTTGCCCACGCCACTAAATGCTGATACAAACTAAAGACTTCTGCTTTAGGAACCCTTGCCTTTTGGGAATAAGTCTTTCTTTCAAACCAAAATCGATACTCAAACATAGCCTTAGCTTTGTCCTCATCCTCTATGTGCGTGGAATTTTGAAAATTAGACAAAGCATGAGCCCAATTATCATTATCAAACCCAGGACGTTGTTGTAACGCATCCCCTAGTCTAGCCGACAAATGATTATGTAAAGGAGAATAAGGTAAATTCAGAAACTCTAAAATTTTACCCAAATCCACTGGAAACCACAAAAAACTATGGGCTAGTTTTATTAATTGTTGTGAAGGTCTTAAGTCTGAAACCGAACTATTGCCAGATACTGGTAAGCCATCCGATTCAAAAATCAAATCGGGTAATTTTAATTCTGGCGGCATGATGAAGAAAGGCAATTCTTTCTGTTTACTTTGATAGTGAAAGGATATAGATTCTATCCCATCATAATCTCTAGGCACTTGATAAATAAGTAAACTACCATCCCCTTTTAATTTTACTTTTTCGCCCTTAAAACTTTGCTCTTGAATAATTTTTGTTAGCGCTCCTAAATCATTTCTTTCTTTTTTCGGCTCCCCTAACACACTAGGAATCAAGTCTTTATCTAAAACTGTAACGCCTTCATCCATCAAAGATTTAAAAAATCTTTGCCAATGAACAGGTAGAAGATGAAGCGGTTCAACTAAGGTGATTTCAACGCCTTGTAATATTTCGGCATCTAAATCAGACTCCACTTCTATAAATCTATCCGCAAAACCATTATTCAATATTCGGCTGTAAGATGGTTTACCTTTTTTTATTAGGAATTCATTTGTGAAAGCTTCTAAGTCACTTAAATCTTTAAGTCGTTTGGGTGCGTTTTCATCCGATTCAAAATTCCATAGAGCCAACCTCAATTCATCTCGTAGTGCCAAAATAGCTTCAGTCGCCCCATAAGAATCCACTTCAAATGAATTTGCAAAAAACACATCTTGTTTTTCCGCTAAGTAAGCAAAAAGCACTTTCCTGAAAAAAGTGGTTCGTAGCCATTGATAATTTTTAGCGGGCCAAGCGAATCCTAGCTGCTGTTCTAGCCATCTCAAAAAATCCTTTTGCCCAAAGAAATAAACCCCCTCCTTTTCGTGAAAGGTAGAAGCGTCTAACGAAATTCCAAATATTATTTTCTGCATGGTGTAAAGATAAGAAAAGTTTATGTTGTTGTTCAATTGTTCCGTTTTGGTGTATCACATAATGCACAGATTTTGGTAGTTTATCGCATAATAAGGAGTTGTCGTCTTTATTAAAGCCTATCTATCTACCTAGACAGTCAGGTCTCGACAGCTGTACGGGAACGGCAAAATATTTTTATAACATAATGAACGGATCGGTGAAAAAGTGCAAATTGTTATATGCACTCTGTTTTTGTGCAAGAATGTGATACAAGCTTCCCACTCGTATCGAGTTAAGAATTTTATGAATGAGTAACATAAATAAACGTTAATGTTTTTATTGCCATAATTTGTTTCCTGTGTGTTTTATACTTATATTTGTGCAAACAATGAATAAATGCGCAAACAAGGATTTTATAGAAAACACAATTTTCCAGATGCAGATCTCTATGCGATGGTCGTAGAAAGGCTTAAATATGCCCAACGTGACTTGAAAGAGATGAAGAGTTTTGGTATGACTGCTGCAAAATTAAAAGCCATTCAAGCCCGTGCTTTGACCTTTTATAATTTACCCAATGATGATGAATTAGTGGGAAATCAGATGGTCTTTACGGATAAAAAATATGACAAAGCCAATTTGCTAAAAGCCGCTATTCGTGCAGTGATGACACGCGTTGCCATGAAATACGGGCAACGCTCGGGTCGGTACAGAGCGTATGGGACTGCCAAATTATCAGATATGACCGATGCTCAATTATTATTTTGTGGACGTAGAGTCGCTAGAGTTGGGCGCAAACAATTAAACCTGCTTGCCGATACGGGATTGAATGAAAATGCATTAATGCGTGTGCAAAAAGCCGCTACTGAATTTGAAAAAGCAATGAACATCCAACAAGACAAAATTGCTGAGCGGGATATAGCCGTCGAAAAAAGGGTTACTCTCGGCAATCAATTCTATGACGACTTAATCAAACTATCAGATATTGGAAAGTCGATTTGGGATAACCAAAATAAAACATATTACGAGCAGTACGCCGTTTACGAAAGTAATAATGAACAGAAAAAAAAGCGTAAAAAGAAAGATTGAAGAATCACTCGATTCCTAAAACTCCATCCCACCACCATGCCCACCACGAGAACGGCGACGCTTCTTTCTGGTTTGTTTTAATTCCCAATTAAAACCTAACCAAAACACCCTAGATTCTCTTTTCCTCGTAAAATCCATTTTGATATCTGCTGTATTTACATGGAAAGCAAATTGACTGGTATTAAAAATATCATTTACTTTAAAAATGATTTTCCCACGATTCCTAAAGACCTTATAAGTCATTCCAAAGTCAGTGCTAGTCATGGGATCTCCCTGCCCTACTACACCCACATATCCTGAATGATAAAAAGAGGATAACTGAATAGACATGGGCTTCATCGGTGTAAAGCTCGTCATCAATCTATACATGACAACATCGCCATCATTGGAAATACTATTATCTAAATTACTACCGTCTTTTTCTTCCTTGAAATAGGAGATATTACCGCTTAACCTAAACCATTTAACGGGATTATAGCTACCGTTTAGTTCTACACCTTGAGAAATAGAATGATTTAAATTTCTAAAGGTCAACTCTCGAATTCCATTCGGTAAAATATGCGTATAGTATCCTATTTTATTGTCTGTAAAGCGATAGAAAATCGCTGGGTTGATGCTTCCCTTCTTCCAGTTCGTTTGCCACCCTAGCTCCCAAGAATCTGTCAATGCAGGATTCAACAATGGATTTCCACGTCGAATATTCTTATTATCATTATAAGAAACAAATGGATTCAAATGGCGATACGTTGGTCTTTTAATACGTTTACTATAACTTAGCATGATCTTTCCTTTACCCTGCGG
>JAJRQS010000013.1 GCA_024280135.1 Bacteroidota bacterium
GCAATACGTAAAGTGATATCCTTTTCATGAGTGGTACTTCCAGAAGTTCCGCCGTCATAACCACCATGACCTGCGTCAATGACAACTTTATTCACCCCAGAACCTAAATTCTGAGTAGTAATAGCAGGAAAAATGTTAAAATTTTCCACCTTTGCGTTTGGGTATACTGATCGAGCCGTTAAACTTTCGTTAAAAAAGCAAACGGATAAGAAAAGTGTACCTAATAAGATGTAGTTTCGCATAATCTTTTTTTTGGGCATGCTATTTAATTATTCATCCAAAAGCTAATATACTCCTTGTTGAAAGCCAATCAAAATAAGCACTTAATTCCCCCTAAAGGGCTTCGTTCGGTTTTATACTACAAATATAATTCCTTAAACAGTCGTATATGGCTTTTTCTTGTAATATTTTTGTTAAAGGCTGTTTTTAGTCCCTTTTTAGAGGCTCAAGTAACCGATAGTACAATTTTGGCGCAAGTAAGTGACTCGATTGTAAAGGATTCCGTAGTGATAGATTCGTTGGCTTTGATCCAAAAGCCTGATACTTTAAAGTACCGCATTTCTCCTGACAGCTTAGATGCTCCTGTTTTTTTTGATGCGAGGGATTCGATAGAGTATGATCTCCAAAACAAAAAAATCTATCTCTATGGTGCCGCTAAAGTGAAATACACGACGATCTCTCTCGAAGCTGGGTATATTGTCTTGGATTGGGAAAAAAATATATTGACAGCAGATTATGTCTTGGATAGCTTGGACAAACCCATAGAGAAGCCCAAATTCGCAGATGGAAGTCAAGAATTTACAGCTAATAAATTGCGGTATAATTTTAAAACAAAAAAGGGACAAATCATTGACGCACGAACGTTTGAGAATAATCTTTATGTCCTTTCGGAAAAAGCAAAGTTTTTTGCGCAAGATAGCACCCATGCCCGAGATTATGTCTTTAGCCAAAATGCTATTTTTACGACTTGTGATGCCGAACATCCACATTATGGAATCAAAAGTAAAAAGCAAAAAGTAGTACCGAATAAATTAATTGTAGTAGGTCCGTCTAATTTGGAAATCATGGATGTACCAACCCCTTTATTCTTACCATTTGGATTTTTTCCGATTTTTGAAAAAAGACACGCAGGTTTGATCTTTCCGCAGGATTTTGAGAACTCTCCGGTGTTTGGTTTTGGCTTGCGCAATGTGGGGTATTATTTTCCACTTGGACCCAATTATGATCTAAAATTGACGGGCGATCTCTACATGAAAGGCAGTTGGGGTGTCCAAGCAGCCATGAGGTATAAAAAAAGATATAAATATACAGGTGAATTTACCATCTCTATGTCCACCCTTAAAACCGAAGTAAAGGGAGAGTTGACACCCCAGATCTCCCGACCCAAGAAGATTATTTGGAGACATGCGCAAGACAATCAAGCACACCCTTATAACTCCTTTTCAGCGAGTGTAAATATTGAATCTAATAAGTTTGAAAGAACCACTTTAAATAGAGCTGATAATGTCTTGAAAAACTCCTATGAATCTAGAGTCACCTTTCGGCGAAAATTCCCCTCTAGTCCTTTTTCTATGACGGCAAGTTTAGGACATTCTCAAATTATTCAAACAGGTGCTGTGGTGCTAAACTTACCTACTTTGGATATTAGGATGCGGCAGATATATCCATTTAAGCGCAAGCAAGCTCTGGGCAAAGAACGTTGGTATGAGAAGTTTTCTTTAACGTATTCTGCACAAACGAAAAATACGATCCGTACTTCTGATAGTACCTTGTTTGATAAAAGTACGTGGCGTGATCTGAACCTAGGTGCAAAGCACAATTTAGGAACCAGTGCTTCATACAGAATTCTAAAATATTTTAATTTTAGCCCAACGATTAATTATCAAGAATTGTGGTATCTGAAAGGCGATGATTACCGATTTAATGATGAATTAATAATTGAGCCAGATACCTTATTTAATTCGGATGGATCGGTTTCTGATATTAGGCAGGATACGGTAGCGTTTGGCAGTGTAGATACGATTCCTTTTAGTGGATTTAAAGCGATTAGAACCTTTAATATGGGTGCTTCTTTGAATACAAAAGTTTTTGGAACGATACGATTCCGTAAGGGGTTTTTAAGAGGCATTCGCCACACGATAAGCCCAAGTATTGGTTTTAATTTTACCCCTGATTATACAAAATCTCCTTTTAATTATTATCAAAAAATTCAGACAGATACACGTCAAGCACCTGATGAATATGCTCTCCAGTATAGGTATGCAAATGGCATTTATGGAAGACCACCAGTCCATGGCAAACAGATGGCAATTAACTATAGCTTAGGACATCTTTTTGAAGCCAAATATTTTGCACGAAAGGACAGTACCGTGAAACGGACTCGGTTGTTTGATAATATTAATATGGGTGGAAGTTATAATTTTGCAGCAGATAGTATGCGGTGGAGTAAGGTCTCTATTAGTGGGGGCTCAAAGCTATTTAGAAAGATGACAACTTTTAGAATGTCAGCTACTTTTGATCCTTATGCCTTGTCAAAAGAAGGAAAACCCATTGACCAATTTTATTGGAATACCAACCGAAAATTATTACGTTTTGTTAGGATGAATATGTCCTTTTCGACTAGTTTCTCTGTGCAGCAAATTGCCGATGCGTTGACCGGTAAAAAAGAAGACAAATCTAACAAGAAAAGTAAAAACAAAAGCCCTCAAAAAGAAAGGTTAGTAGATTGGTTCTCAGGGTTTAGAATTAGCCATAATTTGACTTACGAATTTTTAAAAGAAGACGATAAAGTTAAAGGAAAAATAAGAACCAATTCTATCAATACTAGAGGTCGAATACCTTTGACTAGAAATTGGAAATTGAATGTGGGTAATATCGGCTATGATTTTACACGTAAACGTATGACTTATCCAGATTTTGGATTTTCTAGAGATTTACATTGTTGGAATATGGGCGTAAATTGGCAGCCACAACGAGGGACATATTCCTTCTTTTTGAAAGTAACTTCTCAACCTTTAGACTTCTTGAAGCTGCCATATAATCGAAATCAATTTGATGCGCAAAGAGTGGCTTTTTAACTTTTTAGTTTTACTCATTCATTATTTTCTTAACAGTATAAGAGTATTGGCGTGTCGATGCTTTATCAAAAAAGCTGTACATTAGCAAAAAAATAAGAACATGTCGAAGAATATAATACTCATTGGGGCAGGGATAATGAGTGCGACTTTGGGAGTGATGCTCAAAAAGTTAATGCCTGATGCTCAAATCAATATTTATGAACGTATGGATGCCGTAGCGGTTGAAAGTTCTGATGCTTGGAATAATGCCGGAACGGGGCATTCTGCATTTTGTGAATTGAATTATACACCCCTCAATGAACAAGGTGAAGTAGATATCACCAAAGCACTAAGAATAGCGGAGGAGTTTGAAATCTCCAAGCAGTTTTGGGCGTATTTGGCTTTATTAGAAGATTTTCCTAGTCAAACTGCCTTCATCAATGATATACCACACATGAGTTTTGTGATGGGGGAGAAGAATGTTGATTTTTTGCGCAAGCGATACGAAACGATGAAAGAACATGTCTTTTTTGAAGATATGCTGTACTCAGAGGATTTATTAGAAATTGCAAATTGGGCACCTCTGATGATGACCAACAGAGTCCAAGAGGATCCGATTGCAGTGACTAGAATGGAACGGGGAACAGATGTGAATTTCGGTGCATTGACAAGGGGCATGATAGGCCATCTACAAAAGCAGGATGGGGTGGCATTGTACTTGGGGCATGAAGTAAAAGATATTGACCAACAGAAAGATGGACGTTGGAAAATTGAAGTAGAAGATTTAGATACAGATGAGGAAAAAGAGGTGTTTGCAGATTTTGTTTTTATCGGAGCAGGTGGCGGATCATTACCACTTTTAGATGAATCAGGTATTCCTGAAGGGCGGGGTTATGGTGGGTTTCCGGTGTCAGGGCAATGGTTAAGATGCACCAATCAGAAAGTAATAGAAAAACATGCTGCTAAAGTGTATGGAAAAGCTGCCAAAGGTAATCCGCCAATGTCAGTACCTCATTTGGATACTAGAATGTTACAAGGTAAAAAGTCGTTATTATTTGGGCCCTATGCGGGTTTCTCAACAAAGTTTTTGAAGAATGGGAGTTATTTGGATTTGCCACTTTCTATTGAGATGCATAATGTTTGGCCGATGCTTTCGGCGGGTTACCACAATCTAGAATTAACAAAATATTTGATTGATCAAGTGATGCAAAGCTTTGAGGATAAGTTTGAATTTTTAAAGACGTATTATCCAGATGCAGATATTGAAGATTGGGAGTTGGCAGTGGCAGGTCAACGGGTACAGATTATTAAAAAAAATGAAAAAGAAGGTGGTATCTTGAAGTTTGGAACTGAGGTTGTGACGGCTTCAGATGGTTCGCTAGCGGCCCTTTTGGGTGCTTCGCCAGGAGCTTCGACATCAGTATCTATTATGCTGCAAGTGATTGAAACTTGTTTTCCTACGGAATTTAAAACTTCTGCTTGGCAGAATAATTTGACAAGAATGGTTCCTTCATTTGGGCTTAGTTTAAAAGACAATACAGAAATGTGTAGAGCCACAAGAGAGCGAACAACACGTATTTTGAAATTAGAACCCGATGTGGTTTAGATGAATTATTTGAGCCATTTTTTTATTACACAAGAAGCAAAAAGTGAAATTCACTTAGGTAACTTCTTAGGAGATATTTTAAGATATAAGGATACTAAAACCCTTTCGAAAAACTTAATGGAAGGTGTGCTTATACATCGTGTAATTGACAAATTTACAGATAGTCACCCATTGGTAAAAACTGGAAATAAAATCATCGCACCAACTTTCGGAAGATACTCTTCTGTGGTCTTAGATGTCTATTTTGATTTTATTTTAATTGATAATTGGGAGCAATTTAGCTCAAAACCTCTACCTGTTTTTTTGGACGAATGTTACGTGTTTCTAGAGGCGCATCTGAATCTTGTTCCCACTCGTGTTTTGCCTCAAGTAAAAGCCATGATTGAAGCGAGATGGATGGATGGTTACCTTTTGGAAAAAGGACGTAATGATGTTTTTAGGCGATTGGATAAGCGTGCTAAGTTTGAAACGAAATTTGCACAAGCGATGTCAGTATATGCTGAAAACATTGGGGTTTTGACGAGCTTACATGAAAAGTTTTTTCCTGAATTAATTAATAGGGTAAAATTAATCAGTTAGCTTTGTCTTTCCGTTAACAAAAAAAGGTTGCCCCGAAGGACAACCTTTTTTACCTAGTTTCTAATCCATTTTATTGCTTCGTAAAAGGCTTAGAAAAAACTTCTTTTTCCGAAAGGATATTCAATTGATAAGTACCTGCTGCTAAACTTTGTACATCAATAGAAAATACATCATCAGAGAATTGTCCTTGCAAAACCTTTTTGCCATCCATTGATAATACTTCATACTGAGTAGCACAATCAGAACACGCTTTCACAAAAGTAATATTTAAAATATCAGCTGTTGGATTTGGAAAAACTTGCAAGCTTACATCAGTAAAATTGATAGCCTGTTTGGGTTCAACAGGAACAATCGTACAATCACATTCTTGGCTAACTTTTTCCCATTGGAAATATGCCAAAGTTCCATCTTGGGTGCGGAAGTAAATTTGATTATTAGCACCACGGGCTAAGTCTCCTGTTGGATCGCCTAAGCGTTTTTCTGTAAAGAAAATATCATCAACCCACCAATGTGCCCTTTTATTATTGGGGTAGTCCCAACTAAAAACCTGTAAGCGACCATCTTCGGATAAATAGAAAATATCATTGCCAGCAGCGACAATCTTAGAGGCGATATACTCCGAATGTGCAGGATCTTGAATGCCATACGTATATTCAACCGGTGTATATACTCCTTTACCATTTGTTAGAAAATGCAGTTTGTCATCCTTACCTATAAAAGCAATATAATCTTTATTTAGCCCTTTTCCTCTGACTACAGAACCATTTGTGGGCGTTTTTCTAAAGGTTTTATCACCTTCCATTTCGGACAAAACACGAAACTCCAATAGTACGCTTGACAAGTTTTTAAACTTTGCCCTACGCAGATTAAGGTTCATGTCCTTGTCATTTAATTTTTGGGTAGTCCATTGCCCATCTATCAAGGTAGCCGTATATTGATTTCCGTTTTCCGAAATGAAACTTACCTGGTTGGTATTATCTAAGTTTGGAAAAATAGTATTGATCCCCTCAGCTAATTTGATCGGAGAAACTTCATGGAAAGCCCAAGAATAATCATCCATGTATTTATAAGGCGTGTTAGGCTTATGTTCAAAGATATCTACTTTTTCGATATCCATAAAAAATGGCTCTTGGGAAGCTTCATCTGTTTGTAAGGCGATGACTAGCTCCATATCCTCAATTGGGGTGGATAATTCACTTGTCTTAACAGTAGCAGTTTCCCGACCATGTATGAAAAAAGTTATGGTTTCGGGTGTCCAAGCCACTTGGAATACATAAGTATCAGTATCCCAACCTGCGTTAAAGTCTTCTAAGTCGTAGTCAAGACCACATTGTAATTTGGCGTTAGGTAGAAGTGGAGTATTGATGTTTTGCGCAAGCTTATCATTGATATCAGCGTGTCCATCAAAAATATTTATTTCAGTCGTTTCATTGACTAATTTAAAAACGGGCCAAGCGTCCAGAACATTTTTGCTGCCATTAGGTATTTTAGCGAGAATTCTAAAAATACCATAATTTTGCTTTAAAGGCTTACGTAGTAGAGCAGATTGGTAAGAAGCAGTCCCTTTTTTTGAAATTGGGGTTGCCGTCAATCGGATACCTCCTTTTGGAAGAAAGGAAATTTGCCTAGTAGAATAGCTAGCAGTACCCTTGTTTAATTTGGGTGAGATGTTGGTTTCCCAATGTTTAGATAATTCCGTAATACTCTGGTAATCAAATGTTTCGGATACCTTCAATTGATAGTTATCGTAGTTAATTCTACTTTGAGCTTGCGCACAAAAGCAAGCAAATAGTAGTGAAAATAAGAGTACAAAGTGTTTCATAATTAGATTTTAGTGAACAGATACTCAAATATAAGTATATATTGTATCAAATATAAACGTTGAGGTAGATTTAACATTTCTTTATGACTTGCTAAATTGAGTGGTTTTCGCGATAAATAAGTGGTTAAAATCTTTGTAAATTAGTAAATATCCCTACCTTAGCAGCAAATTAAAATTAAGAAATGGAAGCATATATCGTCAAGGCCTATCGTACAGCAGTAGGAAAAGCAAAGAAAGGAAGTTTTAAGAACTATCGTTCAGATGACTTAGCAATTAAAGTCATCCAGCATATTATGGAAGAAGTTCCTTCTATAGACCCCGCATTAGTGGATGATGTTTTTGTAGGCTGTGCCAATCCTGAAGGAGAGCAAGGACTGCAAATGGGTCGCCAGATTTCATTACGGGCTTTGGGGCAAGATGTACCTGGAGTAACGGTCAATAGATATTGTGCGTCTGGTTTAGAGACTATTGCGATGGCAGTGGGTAAGATAAAGGCTGGCATGGGACATATTTTCATTGCTGGTGGAACGGAAAGTATGAGTATGATTCCAATGGCTGGGTATAAATTTGCACCGAGTTATGAAGTGGCGGCACATACACCAGACTATATAGTGAGCATGGGCGTGACTGCTGAGGCGGTTGCCCGAAAATACAATATTACTCGCGCGATGTCTGATGAATTTGCCTATAATTCTCATATGAAGGCGATAGATGCGATAGATTCGGGTCGTTTTAAGAGCCAGATTGTACCAATAGAAGTAGAGGAAATTTGGGTTCAAGATGGAGTCCGAAAAGAGAAGAAGTTTATGATGGATACGGACGAAGGAATAAGAAGAAGCACCACAGTAGAAGGCTTAGCTAAGTTGAGACCCGTTTTTGCAAAAGATGGTGTAGCGACAGCAGGTAACTCTTCGCAAACATCTGATGGGGCAGCTTTTACACTGGTGGTAAGTGAAGAAATGGTCAAGAAATTCAATTTAGAGCCTATTGCTCGATTGGTCACCTCTGCGGTTGCAGGTGTAGATCCGTTGTATATGGGTATAGGCCCAATTGCAGCCGTACCGAAGGCACTTAAACAAGCGGGCTTAAAGCTAAGTGATATAGATTTGTTTGAATTAAACGAGGCGTTTGCCACACAATCATTGGCGGTAATTAATGAGTTGGGTATCAATCCAGACATCGTCAATGTAAATGGTGGAGCCATTGCACTAGGTCATCCATTAGGTTGCACAGGTGCTAAATTAACCACTCAAATCATCAACGAACTAAGCCTTCGCAAACAGAAATATGGCATTGTAACGGCCTGTGTAGGAGGTGGACAAGGGATAGCTGGAGTCATTGAATTACTCTAAAAATACCGAGTATAAACACACCCGATAGCTAGACTATTGGGGGCAATTAAATGCGACTCCGAATCCCAATAAACTATCGGCAGATGTCTAGCTCTCCCTTATCACATTTTTTATTCCATCAATCTTTTTAAGTGCTAAAATTGCCTTAGCTAATTGGTTATTGTTGTTGACAATGAGTCGTAGTTTTCCTTCAAAGAAGCCATCATGTCCATCAATGGAGAAGGAGCGAATATTCAATCCCAGAGACGAGGAAATCGTACTGGAAATCGCCTCAATGACCCCTACGCCTTTGTCCACACCCGTAATGACTAGGTCGGTATAATAGAGCGAAGTAGAGGAGCGACCCCATTCCGCTTTGTGGATGTTGTTAGCCAAACTAGCTTGTAAGTTTTCGGCATTTGGGCAATGAGTGCGATGAATTTTCATGCCACCTGGACTGACGTAAGCAAATATCTCATCTCCCAAGACTGGATTACAGCAGGGAGCTAAAGAATAGGCAAATTTGTCTCCAGATTGTCCATCAATGATAATTTGGCTATTGCCTAAAGAACCAAAGTCTTGTTTACTTTTTGGACTGACTTTAACGGCTTCAGATTTGTCTGTTTTCTTTTTTAAATCAAATTTACGATCGATTATGGGTAAGTCTTTTAGCTCACTTAAATCAATTTTATTTTCAGCAATCGCTACATAAAATTCCATTCGGTTATCAAAGCCAAAGTGGCGTGCCAGTTGATCCACATTGCTTTCTAGATCTACTTTGAAGTTTGAGAGCTTTCGCAAAAGGGCTTCTTTACCAAAATCCGCTTGTTGGCTTTTGCTTTCTCGGAGGGCCGCTCTGATACGTGTTTTTGCTTTACTTGTCACGACAAAAGAGAGCCAATCTTTATTCGGTTTGCGGTGCTTGGAAGTGGTAACCGTTACTCGGTCTCCACTATTAAGCAAGTAACTAAATGGGACAAGTCGATTATTTACCTTAATGGTTGCGCAAGTAATTCCGATTTCACTATGAATCGAAAAAGCAAAATCCAAGGCAGTAGCACCTAGAGGCAATATTTTCAAATCTCCTGTGGGCGTAAAAACATGTATCTCTTCACTATAAAGATTGGATTTAAAATCGGACAAAAACTCCAACGCACTATGGTCCGAAGATTCGATTGTTTCTCGGACTGTCTCTAACCAGCGCTCATAGACATTGTCATGATTTGCTTTCACCCCTTTATATTTCCAGTGGGCAGCAAAGCCTTTTTCGGCGATGTCATTCATTCTTTTTGAGCGAATCTGAACCTCTACATATCGTCCATTGGGACCGATGACCGTGGTATGTAAAGATTCGTAACCATTTGCTTTTGGGTTGGTGATCCAATCTCTTAGTCGTTCAGTGATAGGAGAATAAAAATCTGTAACGGTAGAATAAATCCTCCAGCATTTTATTTTTTCAATCTCAACGGGTACATCAATGATGATACGAATCGCAAACAAATCAAAAATTTCTTCAAAGGTGACTTCCTTGCCGAGCATCTTGTTATGAATGGAAAAAATGGATTTCGGGCGCCCTTTGATTTCATAAGGGATACCAAGTTCTTTTACAGCCTGATCAATGGGTTGTATGAAGTGCTTAATATAGGATTCTCTATCTTTTTTTGTTTCATTTAGCTTCCGACTAATTTCATTGTAGGCTTCTCTGTCTGTTATTTTTAAAAAAAGATCTTCTAGTTCAGATTTAATATTATAAATACCCAATCGGTGGGCAAGTGGAATATACACGAACTTCGTTTCTGCCGCTATTTTTTGTTGTTTATGAGGAGGCATTGCGCCTAGCGTCCTCATGTTGTGTAGTCTGTCGGCTATTTTGATGAGGACAACTCGAACATCTACCAACAAGGTTCGAAGGACCTTTCGGAAATTTTCAGCCTGAGGGGATTCTGAATTTTTATCGGCATCTAGTTTTGTCAATCCATCTACTATGGTGGCAATCTTATTCCCAAATTTTTCACGGAGGTCTTCTAAGGTGACGGGAGTGTCTTCTACAACATCGTGTAGTAAAGCTGCGATAATGGCGGTAGGGCCTAGTTCAATCTCTTTTGCACAGATCAGCGCAACGGCAATCGGATGGGTAATGTATGGTTCACCAGACTTACGACGTTGAAATTTATGTGCTTCTTTGGCTAATTCAAAGGCACTTTGTATATTAAAACGATCTTTGTTGTCCATCTTTGGACGAATGGCTACGATTAACTTCGCGTATGCCTCTTGTATGAGTTGTTCATCTTCCATGACCACTAGGATTTCGAAAAAGAGAAGGCACAAAGTTAAGGAAAAATCTCTAATTTGGCTTGTAAATTAAGGTGTTTTGCCGATAAATAGTTTATTTCTGTGTTCTGTGTTCATGAACAATAAAATCCTTATATTTGAGGCACAGATTTCTAGCATTTTTAGAAGTTACCCAAAAATAGTTACATGAAAAAAATATTTGGATTGATTGGTTTCTTGTTGTTAGCTATGAATGTCTTCGGACAAGCAACTTGGATAAGGGGCGAAAAAATCGAATTTGAAACTCCTTTTGCGCAAGCTATACAAAAGACAAATGAGGATGGAGGTGTTTATTATCGATACGTCCATTTTGGATCTCCACTGAATGACTTTGATAAAAGGAAATTACAAGGGTCTGGTTTTTACTTTTTGGACTACCTCTCAAATAATACTTATTTAGTAGGCTTACAAGAAAAAATCCCGACGGAACTTTGTGATGCCCTAGGGATAGATGGGATTGCGTTGATTTCCGCAGCTTCTAAAATATCACCCAAAATGAAAGAAAGACCTATTCCTAGTTGGGCACAAGCTGGCAACAAGGTAAAAGTTATTTTGATGGGTTATGAGCAAACAGATCCAAGCACATTTGAATCTTGGTTAAGATTGAAAGAAATACAAATTGATTTTGTAGCAAAGCGCGAACCTTATGCAGAAGTTACGATTTTAGAATCACAAATAGAATCATTGAATCAAGAAGGAATAATCGCTTTTATGGATTGGATTATGCCCCCCGCAGTCAAGGATGATGTTATTGGAAGAGGAATGCATCGGTCTAGTTTGTTGGATGCTTCTTATTCGAGTGGACGGCATTATGACGGAACTGGCGTAAATGTATTAGTGAGGGATGATGGTGCGATAGGACCACATATTGATTTTGAGGGACGGTTAGAACAGGATGATTGGGATATTTATAGTGGTGATGATCATGGGGATATGGTCTCAGGGATCTTGTGTGGAGCAGGGAATATAGACCCTACAAAAAAAGGAATGGCTTCAGGAGCCTCATTACATGTACGCCCATATAATGCTAATTTTTTGCAATACACTATGGATTTACATCAAAATGATAATGTAGTCGTAACTTCTACTTCCTATTCCAATGGTTGTAATACGGGTTATACTGCCAGTACTCGTACCATTGATAAACAACTGTATGAAAATCCTACCCTGATGCATGTTTTCTCTGCGGGTAATATGGGGACAAGTAATTGTGACTATGGCGTGTTAGGCTGGGGAAACATCACGGGAGGACACAAACAAGCTAAAAATTGTATAGCGGTGGCAAACCTAAAAAATGATATGACTTTAGCTACTTCTAGCAGTAGAGGACCTGCCTATGATGGAAGAATTAAACCGGATCTAGCTGCTTTTGGGCAAGGACAAAAATCTACGGGTAGTAAGAATAAGTACATTACAGGAGGCGGAACCTCTGCTGCGGCACCGGGGGTGGCTGGTGTTTTTACTCAGTTGATACATGCGTATAAAGATATTAATAATGCTGAACCTGATGCGGCTTTGATTAAAGCTTGTCTGCTTAACGGTGCAAATGACTTGGGTAATAAAGGTCCAGATTTTCAATTTGGTTGGGGTGCTGTTAATGGATATAGAGCTGTAGAGATAATTGAAAAAGGGCAATACCAGTCGGGAAATATGAGTCAAGGGGGAACCAAATTTCATAGCATTACGGTACCTAATAATAATACGCAGGTTCGGTTTATGCTATATTGGGCAGACCCCAAAGCGGCTGTATCTGCAACTTCTGCATTGATAAATGATCTTAATATTAAAGTTGAAAAACCTGATGGAACAACTGTGTTGCCTTGGGTGTTGAACCCTGCTCCTAATATGGTGACAATAAATGCTCCTGCCACTCATGGTGTAGATAGTTTGAATAATGTGGAACAAGTAAGTTTTTTGGCGCAAGCTGGAACCTATGATATAATCGTCACAGGAGCTTCTGTGCCTATGGGTCCTCAAAAATATTATCTTGTTTATAGCCTAATTGAAGAGCCGCTATTCATGGCTTATCCGAATGGGGGAGAGCACTTTGCTCCTGGTGATGAAGTGCAGTTGTTTTGGGATACCTATAGAGAGTCAAGCAGTAGTTTTAAAATTGAAATTTCTTATGACGATGGGGTGACTTGGACACAAATAGGATCTACTTATCAGCAGTATTATATTTGGACTGTAGGGAATCAAATAAGTAGTACCGTAAAATTACGTATTAAACAGGATGGATTTTCGACACAATCTGCGGAGCATTTTACCATTTTTCCAAAACCAGATGGTTTATTATTAGATACGATGTGTGTGGATCGTGCAGTTTTAAGATGGGGGGCAGTGCCTAATGCCACATCCTATGATATTTATACTTTGGGTGATAAGTATATGGAAGTTATCGGCTCTTCGGTGGATTCATTTTGGTACATGCCCATAACAAATCCGTTAGATAGTTTTTGGTATGCAGTATCCGCAAAAGGTGCCAATGGGTTACAAAGTGAGCGTGCTGTTGCTAAATTTTACTCTGGTGGATTGAAAAATTGTCAAGCAGCTTTTGATTTGAGCGTTCAAATAGAAGAAAAAGAAGTATTCATAGATGTTTGTGCAGAGATTCAACTTCCAGTGAAAATAACGATTCAAAATAATGGAACTACTGTAATGTCTAATTTTAATATTCTTTATTCTGTCAATGGGGCTGGTGTCGTTTCCACTCCATTTGGAGGAAGCATTGCAGTCGGTGAAACCATACCTTGGCAATCTGCAAATCCAATCGTAATGACTAATACTGGGACTTACAAGCTAGAGGTATGGATTCAATCCAATGTGGATCAAATAGCTTCAAATAATTTGGCATCCACCTTGTATCATATTTCTAATCACTCATTGGTTACTAAAACTGAATTTATAGAAGGATTTGCTGGCGCTGAATTTCCGCCTGCGGGATGGCTTATATCTGGAAAACTAGGCGGGTATTCATGGCTCAAAAAGGGAGTGCCTGGTCCCTTTGATAATGTATCGGAAGTAATCATGGTTGATAATTTTGAATTTGATACGAATACTCCAGTTACTATCCAATCTGAGGTTATTAATACAGATGGAGATGTTTTGTATCTTTCTTTTGATTATGCTTATACTTCTTATGATGCTACGTATATTGACTCTTTGAAAGTAACGGTTGTTGATGTGTGTAGTAATGATCAAAAAGTAGTTTTTTTGAAAGGCGGAGAGGACTTGAAAACGATTGCAGATTTTGTGGAAACGGCTTGGGAGCCTGAGTCTGCTGCTGATTGGAAGCATGTGTTTATTCCAATTAAGGGCTTTAATGATGGATTTGTTACCGTACGGTTTTCAAATATTAATGGATTTAGTAATAATTTGTATGTGGATAACATTAATCTAAAAACGGGTCGTATTAATAATCTTACTCAGCTATGTGCTGGAGAATTAACTACATTCAGTACGGATATTTTAGCAAATAACTATGAATGGAAATTTGAGGGCACAGAAGCCAATGGAATAGGTCCGCATAGTATTTCATTTGATTCCCCTGGCGAGAAAGAAGTTCGATTAATCTTGGATTTTGGTGTTGGAGTGGATACGATTTATAAAACAATTTTGGTATTATCCGAACCAGTGGCTAGCTTTAACTATGTGAATGGAGGGAGTTCTATCCAGTTCAACAATGCTTCTGAATATAGTGTGTCCAATGTCTGGGATTTTGGAGATGGTGCGACAAGTATGGAAGAAAATCCAACACATACCTTTGCAGACGGAACCTATTCGCCCTGTTTGATGGTGCAAAATGATTGTGGTGCTGACACCATTTGTCAAACGATTCTAGTGACAAGTATGAATGATATTAAAAATATATTTCGAGGTATTCAGCTTGCGCCAAATCCCACAAGCGACTTTTTTAACTTGTCGAATAGTGGAGATACGCAATATTTATTTGATGCTTCTCTGTTAAACCTTGTAGGGCAAGTTGTATTACCAATCGGCATTGTAGATTTGAAAAGAGGAACACAAAAGACGATAGATGTTAATCATTTACCTGCTGGCGTATATTGGTTAAAACTTATAGAATCTGGGAAGGTGGCGTATGCGAAGATAGTCATTCGGTGATAAGGTGGTTCTTCTTTCTAAGATTTAGGTAAAAATATTAAGCAAGAACCGTATCTTTGCTTCAAACCAAGTAATACCATGTTTAAATACGGAATAGACCTATTAACGGTCGAAAAAGTAATCGCCATTGCTAGCAGTGAGCTAAAAGCTAAATTGACTGCAAAAGCCATGAAGCAAGTCAACGATTGTCGAAAGAAAGTCGCAAAAATGGCCGCTTCAGAAAAAGCCGTCTATGGCATTAATACAGGTTTTGGCCCTTTGTGTGATGTCCAAATTACACCAGAAGAAACCAGCCAACTACAAGTCAATTTATTGATTACCCACGCAGTAGGCGTTGGAGAGGCCATCAAGCCTGAGTTGTCTAAGATAATGATGATTTGTAAGGTTCATGCCTTATGTCAAGGGTTTTCGGGTATTAGATTAGAAGTCATTGAACGAATTATTTACTTTATAGAGCATGATTTATTGCCAGTCGTACCCGAACAAGGTTCTGTGGGGGCTTCTGGGGATTTAGC
>JAJRQS010000332.1 GCA_024280135.1 Bacteroidota bacterium
GATGACCCGCCAGATTCTCGCATCATAGGGTTTTAGAAATGCTGCCGAAAAATCATTGGCTGCAATACATTTTTCTACTTGTTCGGCTGCAAAAACCCCACTATAAAATGCATGTCCAATACCTTCACCCGAAAGGGGATCTATTAAATATCCAGCGTCTCCTGTAAGGATATAATTATCACCAGTTAATGGATATTGCTTAGAACCAAATGGCAACCCAAATCCTTTCCAAGGCCCTTCCTGCTCCGCTTCCGCAAAACGTTCTTTTAGCCCAGGATGATTTTGTAATAACTCTTCGATTGTCCTTTTCAAATTGACTTTTCGGTCATTGATAAAGTCAGTCCGCATCCCAATGCCAATATTTGCTGTATTATTGGGCAATGGAAATATCCACAAATAGCCAGGTGTAATAGATTTCAAATAATGAATCTCTATGAAATCATGTTCACAGCCTTTGACATTTTTAAAATAAGCCCGTACTGACCCGGCATAGTGGGCATCATCTTTTTCTAACCCACCGATTTCACGAGAAAATTTGGATTGTGCCCCAGAAGCATCTATGACCATTTTGGCTTGAATGCGTAGCCCTGTTTTAGGGGCAAATAACTCAAACCCATCTGCAATTCTTTTTTGTTGGGTAATAGGTGTTTTTTCAAAAAATTGAACATGACCACATTGCTTGACCTCTTCTGCAAGGAAATTATCAAAATCCATTCTCCTTGCGGTAAACGAAGGGGGCATTTCTTCTCCAAAATGAGTAGAAGGCTTAAAGGGTAAATCAAAATGCCGATTTTTGGATGGCAAAGCCACTCGAATACCATTGATCCCTTTCTTCCAATCAGCTGCATAGAAACGCTTTAGAAGTTCGGGATCTATCCGCTTTAAATTGACCATCACTTTACCACTTAAAGCATCACCGCAGATCTTGTCTCTAGGAAATTGTGCCTTTTCGACCAAGATGCTCTTGATGCCTAGTCTGTCCAGTTTTAGTGCAGCAGCACAACCTGCAGGCCCTGCTCCGATGATGCAGACTGTTGTTTTAAGTAGTTGTTCCATTTATTATTTGTCCATCACTTTTGAGTTAAAAGAAGTCGAAATGAATCCCTATTTCAAACCCAAGACCAGGCATTGGACGAAATTGAATGATTTGGTACGGTCGATTCCATAAGTTATTGACTTTGAACCTAACAAGACCCTTTGTCCATTTGTTTTTAAATGTGTAACCCAACTGTAGGTTTTGTACAAAAAAACTAGCTACATATTTGCTGTTATCTGTGGTGACAGGGCGTTTGCTGACAAAATATTGCTCACTTAAAAAAGACCAGCTTTGATAACCCAAGTTAATCATACCGTTAAGCTTGTGTCGGGGTACATACAATAGTTGTTTGCCCTGCTCAAATCCGTCTGCTAGATTAATCGTTTTGACGAAAGTATAATAGAGGTTACTTTTAAAAGTAAAGGGCTTGCGCAAAAGAGCATATTTGATAGAGGACTCTATTCCTTTTGATTGCACTTTTAATTTGTTACTAGGTCGCCATATTCCCTGACTGTTTGGCGCCCAGAGTATCCAATTATCGATGTTTAGTAAAAAAGAAGTTGCATTAAAATGCCAGTGACTTTTGGCGTATGGACTATTTTCAAAGGAAAAACTCATCTCGCCTTGATACCCAACTTCATCTTTCAAATCGGGTACGCCAAGCCCTTTCCAAAATAAATCATTAAAAGTAGGGCGGTGAAAATGTCTGCCTATTTTGCCTTTCAATTGTAAGGGTAGGGCGGCAGTAGGATTTGTTAACCACTCTCCAGCAAGAGTAAAAATGGGCGTGATTATTTCAAAGTTTTTAATCTCTAATCTACCTTGTCCAGATAACTTTATGTCCTTGTATAGTAAATAGTTATCTGCAACAGATAAGGCTGAAATATGTCGCTGGTGTTTTGAACCATAGCCATCAGCATCAGCCTGCTCAAAAGCTTCATATAGCCCAAGTTGAAGCTGGTGATGTTTCAATTTTAGGGATAGTCTAGAATCGATGATTTGCTTTGAGGTAGCCGTAAAATCATGTAAAGCGTCGTTCTGAAAAGTAAGTTGCTCATTGATATGGGCGATTTTTGTCCGCAAGGATGACTTAGCATTCAAGCTATAAATCCAATCTGCCAAAAAACGGTGTGCTTGATCGCTTTGAAGCGCATGGTCGTTAGCTGCGGTCATGGACGGTGGAATCTCCCGATTAGCATTTGTGAGCCAATAATGAAATTGAAGGGTATTCTTTTTGCCTAAGGTAAATTGGATGTTTTGACGAAATTGCAAAACTTGATAACCATTGTTGATTTGTTTGACCAAGGGTTTTTGAACAGAAGAAGTATTGATGAATGGAAAGTCATTTTTTCCTTTTTGATAAGAAGCAGTAGTGTGACTCGTCCATTTCTTTTGGCTATAGTTCAAGCCCCCTTGAAAACGATAGTTGTGAAAACGCCCTAGAGTCCCACCCAAAGAGATCTTGTTTTTTTTGCGAAAGCGAGTATCCAATCTAACCAAACCGCCCAAATAGCCCGATCCAGCCATCGCACTATTGCCACCTGCGATATATACGATATCATCTGTCGTGGGAATCAAACTGAGATCTACTTGTCCATGAGTCATGCCTTGGATGTTGATGCCATTCCAAGCGACACCCAGATGGCTGGCACCCGTCCCCCTTGCAGACGCGGTCTGTAATACACCCGGTCCATACTGCTTTATGTTGATGGGGGTTTCTAATGCCAGGGCGGTACCTGCGCTTTGATTAGTAGATCGAACTGGATATACTTGCGAGCCGATTGATTCCAATACAAATCGATTAGACTTAACTATAATAGAATCAATATAAATCGTTGATATACTGTCTTGTGCGTTGGAATAAAGAAAGGATAATATAAATAAAAATATTAACCCAGACCTTCTTTTAAACATTGAATAAGAAGTGCATAATGTCTCCATCTTGAACCTTGTATTCTTTTCCTTGTACGCCTAGTTTGCCCGCTTCTCGAACAGCTGATTCAGAACCCAAACTAACAAAGTCATCGTACTTCATGACCTCTGCACGAATGAATCCTTTCTCGAAATCAGTGTGAATAGCAGCTGCTGCTTTCGGGGCAGGAGCATCTTTCAAAACCGTCCAAGCACGCACTTCTTTTACACCGACAGTAAAGTAAGTAATCAAATTGAGTAGCTTATAGCTGGCTTGAATAACTAGGTTGACGCCAGGTTCTTCCAAGCCCATCATTTCTAGAAATTCATCCCGTTCCTCTTTGCTGTCCATGTCAGCGATGTCAGCTTCAATGGCAGCTGACACCATGATTAACTCTGCGTTTTCCCCTTCAATAGCCTTTTCCAAAGCTTTAACCATGTCATTTCCTTCGTGGACAGAGGCTTCGTCAACATTACACACATATAGGATGGGTTTAGCTGTCAGTAAACTTAGCTCTTTTAGTAGGGTAATGTATTCTTCTTTCTCTTGGGTGTCAAAAGACCTTGCTGGCTTTCCCGCTTCCATGTGCTCCAATAGCGCCGTAATGTTTTCTAAGGCTTTAACGGCAGCTTTATCCCCTCCTTTGGCGTCTTTTTTAGCCTTTTGAACCCGTTTTTCTACGGTCTCTAAGTCTTTCAACAATAGTTCATAGTCGATTATCTCTTTGTCTCGCACGGGATCTACATTGCCATCCACGTGAATGACATTATCATCCACAAAACAGCGAACGACATGAATGATGGCATCTACGGTACGAATATTCCCTAAAAACTGGTTGCCCAACCCTTCTCCTTGTGCAGCCCCTTTAATCAGTCCGGCTATGTCCAAAATTTCAATAGTGGTCGGTAGGATTTTTTGAGGGTTCACTAAGCTTGCTAGCTTGTCCAATCTTGGATCTGGTACGGTGATGACCCCTAGATTTGGTTCTTTTGTTGCAAAAGGATAATTAGCTGCAAGTGCTTTTGCAGAAGTAAGTGCATTAAATAAGGTCGATTTTCCTACATTCGGAAGACCAACGATGCCACATTGTAGAGCCATTTAGATTGGATTTAGTCAAAGAGAAGCGCAAAAGTACGACATCCCCCAAAATTAATCTACTTTTGCGGCATGCTTCTGTATCGATTTTTTATTTCGACCTATTTTGCGGTCATTTGGTTGGCGAGTTTTTTCTCTCCCAAAGCTAAGTTGTGGGTGGAAGGTCGCCGATCTATATTGCCTTATTTGGAGAAAGAGATGAAAGGGGAAGAGGTGGTTTGGTTTCATTGTGCTTCTCTGGGAGAATTTGAGCAGGGACGCCCACTGATGGAGCAAATGAAGGAAGATCATCCAGACGTGAAGATATTGTTGACTTTTTTCTCTCCTTCGGGTTATGAGATACGCAAGGACTATGAAGGGGCGGATTATGTATGTTATCTCCCAATGGATCGCCCAAAGGCCATTCGTCAATTTTTGACGCAAGTCCATCCCAAAATAGTCATTTTTATCAAATATGAATATTGGTTTTTGCTTTTGAAATCACTACATCAACGGCAAATTCCTGTGTTTTTTGTGTCGGCTATAGTCAAAAAGGGACATTATTTGACTAAATGGTATTCCTTGCCCTTTCGGAAAATATTAAAGAAAGTAAAACATTTTTATGTGCAAGATGATTTTTCGCGTAAGCAATTTCAGGATATGGGCATCGAACAAGTGACTGTTGCAGGAGACACGCGAGTGGATAGGGTCGTGTCGCTTGCGCAAAAAGCAAAGCCATTTCCTTTCGTCAAAAAGTGGGTCAAAAATCATCGTGTTTTCATTTGTGGAAGCACTTGGGAAAAGGATGAAGCATTGATTATTTCGAATCTTAAAAAGATTATTTCGCTAGGGTGGAAAGTGATTATTGCTCCGCATGAGGTCGGGCAAAAAAATATTATTCGCTTGCGCAAAAACATATCATTCGATACTTTCTTGTTATCTTCTTTATTGTCTGATAGTCAATCATTTAATGATAGTATTTTAAATAAAAATATAATGATTGTAGATTCAATAGGGCAATTAAATTCCTTGTATCAATACGGGGATGTCGCCTATATAGGAGGCGGATTCACCACCTCGGGAATTCATAACACTTTGGAACCTGCGACTTTTGGATTGCCCTTATTATTTGGGCCCAATTATCGGGGGTTTGTAGAGGCGGAATATTTTGTTAAAAACAAGGGCGCCTTTGTAGTTGAAGAGCATGATGAGGGGGGCATAGTAAGTAAAATAAAAGACCTGCATTGGCAAGAGCATGCGGGAAAAATAAACCAACAATACATTAATCAGAGTAGCGGTGCTACAAAAAAAATAGCCTTAGGCTTGTATGAATACTTGTAATTATATAAAATTTGGTTTATCTTTGTACCAACAACGCTTTCTCTCTCTAGAAAGGCATATCTTAAATTCAAAGTCTAGGTTTATTTTCAGAATTCCTTTATATATTTGCCATTAATGAATATGATAAAGGAATTAGTTGCTCAATTTGAGCATCAGAAAATATTAGTAGTTGGGGATGTCATGATTGATACATACCTAATGGGTAAGGTTGATCGGATATCACCGGAGGCTCCTGTTCCTGTTGTTCTCCTACAAGGAGAGCAGCATAGATTAGGAGGAGCTGCAAATGTAGCGCTGAATATCGCGTCACTAGGTGGAGAAGTTGTTTTATGTTCGGTCATTGGAGATGACGAGAAAGGAGCCTTATTTAAAAGGTTAATGGACGCAGAACGGCTTAGCTTGAAAGGTGTACTTTCTTCTTCCACACGAAAAACGACTACGAAAACTAGAGTGTTTGCTTCTGGTCAGCAATTATTGCGGCTAGATAGTGAGGACAAACACTTTTTGTCGAAAGACGAAGAGGAGGCTTTTTTGAAACGGATAAAAGACATCTTGTCAAATGAATCTATAGATGTGATTCTTTTTCAAGATTACAATAAAGGGGTATTGACGGTGCGTATCATCAAAAAGTTGATTGAAGTAGCACGGTTAAATGGTATGCAAACAGTAGTAGATCCAAAGATGGATAATTTCTTTGCCTATAAAGGGGTCACACTCTTTAAACCGAATCTAAAAGAAATTAGTGAATCGATGGGTGTTCAGATTGCGCCTAGCAAAGAAGGGCTGGATCCGATAGTAGAAACATTGAAGTCTAAAATTGACTGCGATAAAATAATTGTAACACTCTCAGATAAAGGCATTTATGTTAGCGATGTTAATGAGTGTTATATAGTTGAGACTACGACAAAGTCAGTAGCAGATGTCAGCGGAGCAGGCGATACGGTCATCAGTGTTTTGGCATTAGGACTAGCTGCGAAGGGTGATTTGAAGGACATTGCTAGGTTGTCCAATAAGGCTGCGGGTATTGTTTGCGGCAAGCTAGGCGTAGTACCCATTACTAGCGAAGAGTTAAAAAAATAAGTAGAATGTTCTCTATTAGACAATTCTGCAAAAAAGAATAACGTTTTCTAACTTATTCAATTTCATTGTTATATCTTTGGAATTGAAACAGACACAATTTTTTTCACAAAATCTAATTTCACATGAAAATTAATTTTACAAAAAGTCTTTTGGCTTTATTTATCATGGCAATGACCTTCGGGTTACATGCCCAACTCCCGACCTTGGAATACATTTGGGGTGGCCCCAATAGTACAGGTCAGGAGAAAAAAAATTCTCAATTTGATGGTGGTCTGAATGATTGGACGACAGAGGGGATTTCTTGTAAAGTCGCTGATAGCTTGCATAATGCTATTTGGAAATGGACTGCCGATGGTGCATTAGGAGGGGCTTATTTTAATCCTATTCAAATAATCAACTCACCTTCTATTTCGAATGGAGCTGTAGCTTTTGATTCTGATGGTTTAGATAATGCAGGTATAGCAGGAAATTTTGGTAAAGGTCTTTGTCCTGCTCCGCAAAAAAGCGCGTTAATTTCTCCAACACTTGATTTTACAGGTGAGCCTGCTGTTGCTATCTGCTTTTACCAAAGCTTTAGAAATTTTACTGCTTTAACGTCTGTGGAGGTAAGTAAAGACGGAGGTAATTCATGGAATTCATTTCCTGTCGTTCCAAATGATTTTACAGCATTAAACAATGCTGCTACAAATGATACGAGTAATACTATGTTTATCAATATGGATATTAGCTCAGTAGCAGCAAATGAATCAAACGTACGAGTAAGATTTATTTTTGATGGTACATCACGAGGATATTACTTCTGGACTATTGATGATGTTGCATTCATAAAGCCATTGCCTAGGGATGTGGACATTACAATGATAACGGTACCAGCTGCAACTTTAGTTCAGCCTTTGAATCCAGGAGTGAATTGCGATGTAATGCAGTTTCGTTGTAGGGTTGCTGCAACAAATATGAATGTAATAAGCACGGACGAGTATGAGCTCAAGGTGGAAGTTATAAAGGAGGAAGGAACAGTTCTATTTACGGGTTTGACTACGGTTGATTCAGTTGTATTTGAAGAGCAAGAGGTTGTTTTCCCAACCCAATGGGCTCCAGTAAATGAACCAGGTGAATATACTGTTCGTTATTCTGTGGTGAATAGTGATGATGAAATTACGTATAATAACGATAGAGAAGGTTCATTTTTTGTCTCAGATGACCCAGTTTTTGATGCGGTAATTGGTTCAACTTCTTTTCCTTATTCAGCAACTCCTCCGACAAAGGTCTATGGTCAGTTTGCATTTTTTAGTATTTGTGACAATGTGGATGAAGGGTTAGACATTTATGTGGATTCTATTACGTATGCTGTTGATTGGGAAGGGCCAGATGGTACTTCTATTGTTGGTAAATCTGTCAAAGTATATATTGAAGAGGTTTTAGATAAAAATAACCCGTTTCCAGAAGATCCAGGTCTTGACTGGAAATATGACAAATGGAAATTAGTTGGTCAGTATGAACATGTTTTTACATCGGATAATGAACTTAAAGTAGATTTACATGCTTCAACTTTTACTTCTAAATTTGGCGCAGAACTTACACCAGGTGTACGACTGTATAAAGATTCGTTGTATGCAGTATGTTTGGTGTCACAAAAGGATATTTCTTACAGAAATGGTAGAAGCCCAATTAATGGAGCTCGGTATAGTGGTTTAGTAGTTGATAGCGGTGTTTTTGGAGGATATGGACAGACTTTTTCTAAAAGCTTGACTGGAAGAATTTTGCCAGTTGATATCAAAATGACTGTTAAGTTTCTTGTTGATACGAAAACTGTTCAGCTTCCTGAAAATACTTTAAAGGTAATTCAGAATCCAGTAAATGATGAATTGCGTTTGAAAATGGAATTTGAGAAGTCGTCCAATGTTTCTTATGCTATTGGTACGATGACTGGAAGTATTTTATCTTCGGGTAGATGGAGTTCTGTGAATAACAGAATTGAAACACTTGATGTTTCTAATCTTAGTAATGGTTCTTATTTAATTAGAATCCAAACACCTGATGGTATTGCTACTAAGACTTTCATCGTAGCTAAATAATTCGTACCTCAATCCATTTTATTGGATTGTTTGATACAAGCGAGGCTATCTCTTCTAGAGGTAGCCTCGCTTTTTTTATTTTGTTCATCCCCCAAAAAACACTTTTTATCTAAACTTTTGGTGTATAGTCTATCCTTTTGCTTATTTTTGTTTTACAGAATAGAGCGGTCTTTTCGTCTCTTTTTTATCGCCATGGGTTTTGGAACCCATTAAAATCTAACTTTATGAAAGTCAAGCTGTTAGCCACGATTTTTCTCTCCATGTTTTATTTTTCAACCTTTGCACAGGTAGAAGAGATAAAATTTGAGGAATACGATCTGCCAAATGGATTACATGTTATTTTGCATGAAAATCACAAAACACCTATTGTTGCCGTATCGGTGCTTTACCATGTGGGTGCTAAGAATGAAAACCCTAATCGAACAGGTTTTGCACACTTTTTTGAGCACCTTCTATTTGAAGGTTCCGAAAACGTGAAGCGAGGAGAATTTGATAAGTACATCGAGAATGCTGGTGGGACTAACAATGCCAACACGACTTATGACCGTACATTCTATTATGAAATATTTCCCTCTAATCAATTAAAGCTGGGTTTGTGGTTGGAGTCTGAGCGGATGTTTCATGCTAAAGTAGATAGCGTGGGTATAGAAACCCAACGCCAAGTCGTAAAGGAAGAGCGTCGCCAAAGAATTGATAACCAACCTTATGGCTCGGTATTGGAGGAGACGATGAAACGAATTTTTTCGAAGCACCCGTATCACTCTTCAGTCATTGGATCAATGGCTCACCTTGATGCAGCAGAGGAAAAAGATTACAAAGATTTTTATCATACTTTTTATGTGCCAAACAACGCTGTTTTATCGATAGCTGGTGATATTGATGTAGCGGAAGCGAAAAGAGAAATAGCGAAGTATTTTGGGACCATTCCGAAAGGAACAAAACCCATTTTTCGCCCCAATGTCCAAGAGCCTGCTTTGACTCATCAGATCATAGATACGATTTATGACAATATCCAATTACCAGCGATTATTTTGGGTTATCAATTACCCGCTCAAGGCACTAAAGATGCTTATGCTGTTGAGATGTTGAATACTTTATTAGCAGGGGGGCAAAGTTCAAGATTCAATAAAGCCCTAGTTGATGAACAACAGAAAGCAGTATTTATTGGAAGTTTTCCAATGGCAATGGAGGATATGGGTGCAGGAATTGCTTTTGGAATCGCGAATATGGGTGTTGAGTTAAAAGATCTATTAGCGGGGATGGACGTCGAAGTGGCTAAAGTGCAAAAAGACTTAATTCCAGAAAGAGAATTTCAGAAATTAAAGAATCAAATGGAAAGTGATTTTATCCAAGGGAATGAACGAATAGTAGGTGTTGCCGAAAACTTAGCTAATTATCATGTTTATTTTGGAGATGCTAACTTGATAAATACGGAATTGGGTAAGTACCAATCGGTGACGAGAGAGGATATTCGCCGTGTGGCAAATAAGTACTACAATGCGGATCGTAGGGTCATACTTTATTATTTGCCAAAACCAAAGAACCCTTAATCATTTTCTGAAAAGAATAAATAATACTTCCAATGGGAGTAGCTCAAAAAAATAAAAAGATAAACCATGTTTAAAAATATAATTGCAATTGTACTCTTGGTTGGATTGTTCAATGCTTGTACTTCTAAAACCACTTCGGAAACCATTACAAAAACGAAATCTTCTGCAAATGATTTTCGGAAGAAGGCACCTACTGCCGGCCCTGCTCCGAAGATTCAACTAGCTGAATATGAGAGCTTTACCTTGCCAAATGGATTGACAGTTATTTTGGCGGAAGACCATAGCACTCCTGCTGTAACTTTTAATTTGACCATTGACCAACCTCCTTTTTTGGAAGGGGATAAGGCGGGATATTCTGCTATGGCAGGAGACTTATTGTCGATGGGGACAAAGTCTAAAACGAAGGCAGAAATTGACGAAAGCATTGACTTTATTGGGGCAACTTTGGCGACTCATGCCAATGGTATTTATGCGAATAGTTTGACAAAGCATTCAGATAAGTTATTAGAAATTGTATCTGATGTATTGTTGAATCCAAGCTTCCCAGAGGCGGAGTTAGCTAAATTAAAAAAACAACAACTTTCTGGTTTGGCGCAAGCAAAAGATGATCCGAAATCTATCGCCAGAAATGTAAGTGGCGTATTAAAGTACGGAAAAAACCACCCTTACGGGGAAATCGTTACGGAGCATACCATTGAAAATATTACACGAGCAGATTGTGAAAAATTTTATCGCGAAAAATTCATTCCTAATATTTCCTACTTAGTGGTAACGGGTGATATGAATTTAGTAGAATTAAAAGCAAAAGCAGCAAAGTATTTTGGTGGATGGAAAAAAGGTAAGGAGTCAAAAGCGGATTTGCCACCTGTAACTCCTCCTACTAAAACGTCTATAGATTTTGTCAATAAACCGGCTGCCGTACAGTCGCTAATTACGGTAACTTACCCAGTGGAATTGAAACCAGGTACTGATGATGTGATTAAGGCGAGAGTAGCAAATGCATTATTGGGTGGCTTTTTTGGAAGTCGATTGAATAAGAATTTGAGAGAGGATAAGGCTTATACGTATGGTGCGCGTTCTTCTTTAAGTGCGGATAGATATGTAGGCAGTTTTAGGGCATCTTCAAGTGTTCGGAATATTGTAACTGATAGCTCGATTACTCAGTTTTTGTATGAGATGAAGCGAATGACAGAGGAGAAGCCTCCCGTAAAAGAATTAAATCGAGTAAAATCGGTACTGGCAGGGCAATTTGCACGGTCAATGGAAGATAAAGCTACTGTAGCTCGGTTTGCTTTGAATACAATGAAGTACAATTTACCAAAAGATTATTATGCAAATTACTTGCGTAAATTGAGTGCGGTTACACCTGAAGATGTCTTGGCGATGTCAAAGAAGTATATCAAGCCAGACCAAGCTTATATCGTAGTGGTGGGAAACCAAGATAAGGTGATTAAAAGTCTGAAAGGAATGGCTCCAGCAGGTGGCGTGAATTTTTATGATATAAATGGGGAAAAAGTAGAAGCTCCAAAGCGTTCTATTGCGGGTA